>JBAVOF010000425.1:0-25375 GCA_049691835.1 Polyangiales bacterium | reverse complement strand
ACTCTACTTTGCGAAGGTTCGTCCGGTTGTCGAACGATCAGGCACCTGGATTCTCGTCGATGACGATCGGATGCGACTCGAGCCGGGCGAGAAACCCCAAATGAAGAAGGTTCGCTTTCGAACGCTCGGTTGCTATCCGCTGAGCGGCGCCGTGGAATCGGAGGCCGACACCGTTCCGAAGGTCATCCAGGAAATGCTGCTGAACCGCTTCTCCGAGAGGCAGGGGCGTTTGATCGACTTCGACGAAGAGGGGTCGATGGAAGTCAAAAAGCGCGAGGGATACTTCTAGGCCCGCGCGCGGTGCTCTTCTTGGGAAATGCCATGACGGACGAAAGAGACCTGATTCGCGATGACATCGAAGCGTATCTCGCGAAGTATCGAAAGAAAGAGCTACTCCGATTCGTATCGGTCGGCTCCGTGGACGACGGCAAGTCCACTCTGATCGGGCGCATCCTCTACGACACCGGGATGGTGTTCGAGGACCAGATGGCAGCGGTCCGGGCCGCATCACAGACTGAGCAGCCGGACCTGGCGCTGCTCACCGACGGCCTCAAGGCCGAGCGCGAGCAAGGCATCACCATCGACGTCGCATACCGCTATTTCGCGACCGACAAGCGGAAATTCATCATCGCCGACACGCCGGGGCACATCCAGTACACCCGCAACATGGTGACTGGGGCATCCACTGCTGACGTCGCGCTCATCTTGATCGATGCACGCCATGGGGTGCTTCAGCAATCGCGGCGCCATGCTTACATTGCATCGTTGCTCGGCATTCCGCACCTGGCGGTGTGCGTGAACAAGATGGATCTCAGGGAGTACTCGCAGAAAGTCTTTGACGAGATCAGCGCAGACTTCATGGAGTTCGGAAAGACCCTCCGTTTCAAGGACATCCAGTTCTTCCCGGTCAGCGCGCTCGTTGGAGACAACGTCGTGACCGATAGTGAGAACACCCCGTGGTACGACGGGCCGAACGTTCTCACGTACCTCGAGACCGTCCCGGTCTTTGCGGACCGAAACCTGGTTGATTTCCGTTACCCGGTTCAATACGTCATCCGGCCCGATCTCGACTACCGCGGTTTCGCTGGAGAGGTCGCGTCGGGGGTCATCGCCAAGGGCGACGAGGTCATCGCCCTTCCGTCGGGCAAGGCGTCCAGGGTCAAGGCGATCGACACCTATGACGGCGAGCTCGAGGAGGCCTTCGCGGGACAGTCCGTGACCATCCGATTGGAAGACGAGATCGACGTCAGCCGCGGGGACATGCTGGTTAGGCCGGGAAAGCTGCCGCGGGTGACCAGACGCTTCGACGCCCACATCGTCTGGATGCACGAGAGGCCCCTCGACACGGAGAAGGCCTACCTGATCAAGCACACGACCCAGACCGTCCGCGCACAGATCGACAAGATTCACTTCGAAGTCGACATGGACACGCTGGAGGAGAAGCCAGCCAACGGCATCGAGCTGAACGACATCGCCAAGGTTCGACTCAGCTGCCACCGCGCGCTCTATGTTGACGACTATCAGCGCAACCGTGAGACAGGCGCCTTCGTCGTGATCGACACGCTGACGAACAACACGGTGGCGGCAGGCATGATCGCTCTGGAGGGGGGCGGCCAGAACATCGCCGACGTCATGAAAGAGCTGCACGCCGAATCGGCGATGGAACCCAAGACCTTCGTCAGCCCAAGCGAACGAATGGAGCGCTTCGGACAGCGTGGCGCGACGGTCTGGCTCACCGGTCTTCCGGGATCCGGTCGCTGGACGCTCGCCTATGCACTCGAACGGAAGCTCTTCGACGAGGGACGAACCGCCACCGTCGTGAGCCCCGTCGGCGAGGACCTGCGATCGATGATCTCCGCCGCCAAAGCGGTCACCGACGCCGGTCTAATCAACATCTGCGCCTTCCCAAGCCCGACGAGCACGGACCGCGAGGAGCTGAGAAAGCGCATCGGCGAGGACCGTGTCATCCAAGTCTATGTGAACACGAACGAGGCGCTCTGCCGCGAACGGCGACCCGACGCCGATTTCTCGAATTTCGAGCCTCCGAAGAACCCGGACATCACGGTCGCCCTAGACGAGATGCGCATCGACACTGCCGTCCAGCTGATTGTCGACGCACTCGAGAAGCGCGGGCAGTTCGAGGCGCATTAGGGCTCCGTGATTCTCGAGCTACTGAGCGTTGTAGCGCCCGTTTTCATCGTCGCTCTGGTCGGGCTCGCTTGGGCCCGCTCCGGCGCGCATTTCGACGAGGTTTCGATCTCCCGCCTCGTTCTGAACGTGGGAATCCCCTGCCTCGTGTTTCGCAGCCTTACGAACCTCGACGTGCCGCCCAGGGAGCTCGCGACGATGGCGGGCCTGGCCGCAGCGGTGATGAGCGCGTTCATGGCTGGCGGGCTGGCCGTGCTCAAGGTGATGAGGCTTCCTGCGCACACCTATCTCGGCCCTCTCATTTTCGCAAACTCGGGGAACATAGGACTGCCGATTTGCCTCTTTGCGTTTGGCGACCCGGGGCTCGCGCTGGCGATGGCGTACTTTGCGGTGTCTTCGACGTGTCATGTAGTGCTTGGTGGTCCGTTGTTCGCGGGGACCTTTTCGCTGCGACCGTTTTTTCGTTCGCCGTTGACCTGGGCGGTGATCATCACCGCCGCCGTTATCACCTCCGGCGTCGCCGTGCCGATCTGGATTGGACGCACGACGACGCTCCTGGGTGACATCGCCATTCCGCTCATGTTGCTCACTCTCGGAGTGTCGCTCGAAAAGATGCACCCGGAATCGCTGAGTCGTTCGGTCATCTTGTCCTTCGTTCGACTTGGCCTCGGGGTATCGTCCGGGTTGCTTCTCACGACGCTGCTCGGCGTGGAAGGCCTCACACGCAAGGTGCTCATTTTGCAAGCATCGATGCCGGTGGGTGTGCTCAACTACCTCTTCGCGCAGCGATACGGAAGAAGCCCAGAGCAGGTCGCAAGCCTCGTCCTGGTCAGCACGCTGGTTTCAGTCGTATCGATTCCGGCGCTGCTCGCCTGGCTCTGACCGCTAGCTGTTCAACGGCTTGGCGCGCCAGACCCCGGGCCACACCCCGGCACGCACATTCCAGAACACAGTTGCTGGCACTGGGGCCGGCACTGGGACCGGCGGTTGCTAGATCTGATCCAGTGGCATTTCGCATTCGGCGCGCAGCCTGCAATTGGCGCACTCGGCGCCCTGCCAGATCCGGTCGTAGCGCTCCTGTACCTGATCGATCACTTGCTCGTCCGAGGTGACCATTCCCATTTCGAAGTTGCGGCGGCCCTCGCCCTTGACGCCAAGCCCAGCACCCGTCCAATTGGCGCTCCCGAGATAGACCAGACGGGCGTCCACCACGACGGTCTTCAGGTGCACCCGGGGACAGACCCGCATTTCGAGGCCCCCTGAGACGAGCTCTTGGTGCGCGTCGAAGCTTCGACGAAATGCGCGGGAAGGCGCGGATGCATGGAGAATTCGGAGCTCGAGCCCCTTCTGTGCGAGCTCCGCAAAGACCTCGAGAACGGATCGGAAGTTGGACCGACGGCCACGCCTTCGCCCTGGAAGCACCCGCGGATCGTGCACCATCACATCCTTGAGGTTTGCTGTCGCCACCCAAACGCTCCGCTCGGCGAGGAGCACCGCCTCCATGACTTCCTCATAGTGCTCCCGATCTGAAAGGATGCGTAGCGGAACGGCACGGCGCATCCAACGAAGGGTACGCGAACCGGCACCCCCAACCGAGAATTCAGCAAACCCCGACGGAGGGGCGCGGGGCCTAGTGCGCGAAAACTAAGCCTCGATGCAACGGCGGACTACGTCCATCAGCGTATGCGTACCCCACGCCAAGCCGTCGACGGGAATGCGCTCGTTGTGCCCATGGAACAGGTCGGCGAAGCGCATCGTGTCGGGAAGCTTCACGGGCGCGAAGCCATACCACTTGGTTCCGATCGAGGTGAACGCCTTGGCGTCGGTGAAGCCCTGCAGAACGAAAGGGACCAGCGGCGAGCGGGGCGCGCGCTCGGCCATCACGTCGTGGATCAGGGAATAGAGGGACGACTCCTTGGGCTCGGTCACGACTGGTGGCATCGAGTGCATCACCTCCAGATCGATCCCTTCGCCCAGTACGTCGCGAAGCTCGCGCAGGAAGTCTTCCCTGCTCTGGCCGGGCAAGATGCGTCCGTCGATCTCCGCCTCGGCAACGCCAGGGATGACGTTCGTCTTATTGCCAGCACGAAGCACCGTCGGGGACGCGGTATTGCCGAGGAGTGCTCGAAAAGCGCGTCTCGTCGAGGGGTCGGGCAACAGGCTGAGCATGGTTGGTCCGAGGGCTGGACTGCCCAAGAGCTTGACCAGGGGACGGATGGGGGTGGGCAGATGCGATGCCAGCGCGCCGATGAAGCCTTCGACGGGCTCCGATGAATGACGAGGCAACCCCTGCCTGCCCAAGCGGCCGATCGCCTCGCTCAGCCGGATCACCGCGGAGTCTTCGCGCGGCATCGAGCCGTGGCCGGGCTCTCCGGTCGCTCGGGCCCGCACCCAACACACGCCCTTCTCAGCGACCTGCACCGTGAAGAAGCTCTTGCCGGCGACTCGCAGATTGAAGCCTCCGCCCTCGCCGATGGCAAACTCGCTGCGCACGAGCTCCCGGTGGTTGTCGCAAAGCCAGAGTGAGCCTTTACGGCAGCCGGCTTCCTCATCGGCGACACCGGCAAAGACGAGATCTCGCTTGGGTCTCACACCCTCGCGCGCTAACCGGGCCATGATCGCCACGGACATCGCTGCCATGTTCTTCATGTCGATCGCACCGCGGCCCCACAAGCAACCGTCATGGACCTCACCGCAAAACGGCGGATGCTCCCACGCCGAGGCCTCGGCCTCTACGACGTCGAGGTGCGCCGTGAGCAGCAATGGTGCCTTCTCTCCGGTCCCACGGAGGCGCGCGACCACGTTGCCCCGTCCGGCCGCGCTCTGCAAAACCACCGGCTCCAAGCCAGCCGCGTTCAATTCGTCGGCGATGAGCGTGGCGGCGGGCAGCTCGTTCCCGGGCGGATTGGTGGTGTCGATGCGAAGCAGCCGCTGGCAGAGGCCAAACGCGTGTTCCGCCAGGTCCGGGTCGTCCTTGACCATGGTTTGCTACCTATATGTACTGGAACCCGAGGGGCGCAACTTGATCGACGCTCCGTCTTGAACCAGGGTCGTAGCCCAAATGAGCTTTTTTGAAGCGCTCGGCGGCGAGCCCAAGTTGCGGGCGATCGTAGATGACTTCGTCGACAGATGCTTCGACGATGTGATGATCGGGTTCATCTTCGCTCGCGCAGATCGGGATCGAATCAAGCGCTTCGAGTACCAGCACGCTGCACAGCACCTTGGAGCACCGATTGCATACCTTGGTCGAGCATTGGACGAAGCTCACCGTCCTCACCGCATTTTTGGCGGCCAATTCGATCGACGCCGGCAAATCCTGATCGAAACCCTGCACGACCACGGTGCGCCGAAAAGCGTGATCGATGCCTGGGTGTCTCACCAGGACTCGCTACGCACATTGATTACTAAGGACGCCGACTCGAACTGCCAGGGATAATCATGAGCGAGACCCTGCAAGGCCGCGTCGTTCGATCTACTGCTGGATTCGTCGACGTTCGTATCGACGGGCATGTCGTGCAGGCTCGAATGCGAGGAAGGCTAAAGAACGCCCCGCGGACGACTGACCTCTGCGTGATTGGCGACCAGGTCGTGCTCTCGCAGCCTGACCAGCGGAGCTACGTCGTCGTCGAAGTGCTTCCCCGGCAGAGCCGCTTCTCCAGACGCCAGCCAGGCAGAGGACCAGAAAAGGAAGATGTGCTGGTCGCGAACCTCGACCAACTTCTGATCACGTTTTGCTATGGGAAGCCCACGCTCAATACGCGTCTCCTCGACCGCTTCCTCGTAATCGCCGAGCATCAGCAGATCCAGCCGCTCATCGTCATGAACAAGTCGGATCTTCGTGAGCCGGGCGACGCAAGCTGGCAGAAGGTCTACGCATCGATTGGATATCCACTGTTGACGGTGAGCGCCGTCCAGCGCGAAGGGATCGATCCACTGAACGAGGCTCTGCGCGACAAGATCTCTGCGTTCGTAGGCCCATCGGGCGTGGGCAAAAGCAGCTTGATCAATCGCATCGTCCCGGATCTCGATCTGAACGTCGCCAGCGTGAGCGCACATCACGGCAAGGGCCGTCACGCCACTCGCGTGGCCTCGCTGTACGCTCTGCCGGCGGGCGGATACTTGGCGGACACCCCCGGCATCCGGGAGCTAGGTACCTGGGCACTGCCGATCGAGGACCTCGACCGATGTTTCCCGGAACTCTTGGCCTTTCGCGAACGGTGCGCGTTTCGAAGTTGCAGTCACACGCACGAGCCGCACTGCGCGGTGATTCACGCCGTAAACGAGGGCGCCGTCCATCGAGAGCGATACGAGAGCTACGTCCGGCTCCTCGATGAAGCGAAAGCCTAGTGCTCCGCCCGCGTCAGATCGAAGCGCGCGCGGGCAACGTCGTCCGATTTCACGACGACCTCGCGGCTGATCTTGCGGCCTCCGGGAAGCTGGAAATCGAACGTCACGCGACCGACAGGCGCATAGACCGTCTCAATCGGTGTCCGACCGACCAGATCCCCGGCGACGTACACGTCGGACTGCGGTGTCGTGTCGATGTTGACTCGCCCGAATGCGCCTGGTTGGGCGCCGCCCTGCTTGCCGAGAAGTCTAGCTGTGACGCCTGCCGTCTCGCCGTGCGAAACCTTGACCTCAGTCGCCCAAGAGGCGAATCCGGGTGCCTCTACACGGACGCGATAGTCACCCGGCATCAGTCCGGTCAGCGCGACCGGCGTCACACCCTGTTCTTTGCCATCCAAGTAGACCCGGGCGCCTGGAGGCGAAGAGGCGGCCAGGATGCGCGCTCCGTGCTCACGAAGAAGTGGATTGTCATCGATGGCGACCTCCGGTGGTCCCTTGTCCTCGAACATCCCGCCAATACTTCCCATCGCTTGCTTGACGAGATCGGTTTGCTCGTACGCGACGGCAAGCCCACCCAACGGAAGCAAGACGAGAAGCGCCATCCCCTTCCAGCCGAAGCGAGCTGGCTTCTTGGGGCCCACCCTCCCCTTCTTTGGGCCCGGGCGCCTGGGGATCTCCTTCGCGGGGGCGCGAACCGGTGGCTCACTGCGCGACGAATCCGATGGTCCCGCCTCCGCGGCACGCGGTGGCAGTGGCGCAACGATGGGAGAATCGAGAAGATGCCCCAAGTCCAAACCGTCGCCACCCCCATCGACATCGAGCTCTCGGATGGCCCCTGGGATCTGTGAGACGTACGACTTGGACGACGCCGAATCGCTCCCGTGCAGCATATCGAGCGTGATCGACGCGCCGAATGGTACCGTATCGACCCGCGGACCGCGCGTAAACTCCTCCGGAAAGACCTTCTTGACGAAGTCAGCCACCTCTCGTTGCGTCGCGAATTGCTGGTTCGCCTTTCCGAACCGCTCGAGCTCGTTCGCGAAGTCCGCAGCGCTGGCGAAACGATCTTTGGCCTCCTTCGCCAAGGCCTTCTTCAAAATCTGCTCGAGCTCGTCGGCCACGTCCGGGAGACGCTCCTTGAGGGAGGGAACCGGGTCCATGATGACCGCCCGCATCGTCGCCGCTTCGGTCTGCCGCCGGTACAAAGAGCGTCCGGTGAGAGTTTCGAAAAGACAGACCCCCAGCGCGAAGATATCGAGCCGATGGTCGGCATCGCCCGCCGTGCATTGCTCTGGCGCCATGTAGGCGAACTTGCCTTTGACGACGCCAGCCTGAGTCTTGTGTGCACGATGGTCGGCCTTCGCGATGCCGAAATCGAGCAGCTTCACCGAGCCGGTGTAGCCGATCATGATGTTGTGCGGCGACACGTCGCGGTGAATGATGTTGAAGGGTTCGCCGTGTTCGTCGTTCGCGATGTGCGCGTAGTGAAGCGCGCGCGCCACATCGACGCCGATGCGAATGGCGATGGGCAGCCCCACCCCACCGGAATTCCGTGCCTTGCGAATCAGTCGTCCAAGAGGCACCCCATTGACCCACTCCATCACGATGAAGTGTGAGCCTTCATCGGCGCCGAACTGATGGAACTGGCAGATGTTCGGGTGCCTGAGTTGCATCCCGATTCGCGCCTCGTCGAGAAACATCTGGACGAAATCGCTATCCTGCTCGAAGTGAGGAAGAATCCTCTTTACGACCAGGAACCGGTGCTCGCCTTCCGTGTTCGCGTGCCGCGCGAGGAGAATTTCAGCCATGCCGCCCAGTGCGAGGCGCCCGAGGATGTCATAACCCGCAAACTTGCCGAGGACGGGCAGGTCCACCGGCGGCTTGGGCATCTGGCTGGCTACTGCTTCTTGCGTCACTTCATCCCCAAACGGCTTTCCGCCAGCCCGTTTCTACCGCGCGGGCCGCTCGGAAGTCGCCGCTTCCCCCAAGCAAGATCTCATACCGCACATCATAACGGCTCAGATGCGCCGCCGCCTACTTAGAGAGGCGAAAACCGGGGAGCTACGAAAGAGATGTGGGATTTCTCACAGAATTCGGTCTGTGTGGCCGAGCTCACGGCACATGTTCTTCTGGTGGGCTTCGAGCGTCCCGCCGCCGATCTCGAGGAGCTTGGCATCCCGCCATAGCCGCTCAACCGCGTACTCGGCCACATAACCGTAGCCGCCCAGCACCTGGATCGCACGGTCGGCAACGTCCTTGGCCATCGTGGAGGTGAATAGCTTCACGCCGTCTGAATCGAGACGGTGACCAGGAGCGTCAAGGCTCATCGTCGCGGCCGTGTGGTAGGTGTACGCGCGACCGGCCATGTACTCGGCATACGACTGGGAGATGTAGCGCTGGATTTGTCCGAAATCGCGCAACGGCTTGCCAAAGGAAGTCCGTTCGCTCGCGTAGCGATTCATGACTTCGATCGACCTGCGCGCAATCCCCAAGCTCATCGCCGCAAGGGCCACGCGCTCGAGCTCCAGATTGCGCATCATGTGAAGCGTCGCTGCACCCTCGGACCCAACCAGGTTCGCCGCAGGAACCCGGCAATCCTCGAACACCAGCTCCGCGGTGGTCGAAGCCCGCATGCCGAGCTTTCCCTTGATCTTCTGGCCGAGGCTGAAACCGGTAAATCCATTTTCGACGATGAACATCGACAGTTGATTGCGCGGGCTTCCCTCGATGCGGGCGTAGACGAGGAACGTGTCTCCCAACTCGGTCTCGCTCACTGCTCCGTTCGTGATCCACATCTTCGATCCATTGAGCACGTAGACATCGCCCGTTAGGAGCGCTGTGGTCTGCATGCCCAACACGTCCGTGCCCGCACCGGGCTCGGTCATGCACATCCCGCAAATCTTCTTGCCAGCGCACGCGTCGGGCAGGTACCTGCTCCGCTGGGCGTCGCTGCCGTTGACCTGCAGATTGTTGGCAAACAGCATCGAGTGCGCCAGATACGCCAATGTAAATCCGGGGTCGGCTGCAGAAAGCTCCTCGTGTGCGATCACGGCGGCGACGGCGTCCAAGCCCGATCCGCCGAAGCGCTCCTCGACGGTGATCCCAAGTAGACCGAGCTCGCCCAGCTGTCGAAACAGGTCGACGTTGAACCGCTCTGCATGATCGGAAGCCTCGGCCTGCGGATCGACTTCCCTTTCGGCGAATGAACGAACGAGCTCCCGAAGGGCGCGATGCTCCGGGGTGGGATTGAAGAGATCAGTCACAGGTCGCACCTAACATGCGAGACCAGCGATCGGAAGGTGATACCCTCAGGCGGCGTCCGCGACCGAAGAAGGCGCCAAGACGCTGGTCACGATCGCGCGCGAAGCCGTGGCAGCGGCCCGATCGAGGTCGTCGACTCGCCCGTCCAGATAGGCCTCGGCCAGGCCGTACACGATGCTGACGAGCAGCTCCGCGTGGAGCGCGGCATCGGACGGGGCGATATCGGGTCGCACCTGAACGACGATCTGACGCATTCGCTCCCGAAGGCTACCGGTGAGAACGGTCCAGCGCCGACCAAGCGCGGAGGTCAGGTCCCGGCGGTTGCTCAGGAACACCTCGGCTACCTTGCGGTCGCGCACCAGGGAGCGCGTGCATTTGCGCACGGCTTCTTGCAGCACGTCGGCGGCGCGGTCCAGCTCGGCTGACGCCTCCGGGTTGAGGCCGGGACTGAGCTCCTCTGCTACCCACTCCGCAACCTGCTCGAGCGCCTGATCCATGCTTCGGAAGTGCACATAGAAGGTCGGTTGTGCCACCCCTGCGAGCTGTGCGACTCGTCCGGTCGTCAGGGTGCTGTGTCCGTACCGCTGGATCGTTTTGAGAATCGCCTGTAGCAGGCGATGCCGCGTACGTTCCTTGTTGATTTGGCGTGACATGACGTGCGTGTAGCAGTCGAACTCACCTCGTTCCATCGAAACTTGGGTCCGAACCGTGCTAATTACACCGATGAAACAAGCCGGCCGTCGGCCAGGCGCAGAAATTTCGCTCGTTAACCCACCGCTCCAATGCAGCAAGAACAAGCAGAGTCGAGCCTGAACCCTGGTCTTGCACCGGGCTGGTACGTGGTAGCCGCGAGTGGGGACCTGGGAACCAAGCCGCAGCCGGTATCGTTGAACGGATTACCGCTCGTTACATTTCGCGACTCGACTGGACAAAGTGTCGCGCTACTGGATCGCTGCGCTCACCGCAACGCTCCACTGTCCGCAGGCCGGGTCGTGGGTGACCACATTCAGTGCCGGTACCACGGCTGGGAGTTCGACCGGGCCGGCACTTGCAAAGCGGTGCCGGGTTTGTGCGGAGAGTCCGAGCACTCCGCGCGCGCCGTCCCCTCGTTCGCTTGCCGCGAGTCACAGGGTTGGGTCTGGGTCTACTCCGACCCAAACGTCGAGCCGGAAGCGGCTCCATATCAGATCCCGTGTGCAGATCAGCCCGGATACCTCACGATCCGAGAACGGCTTGAAATGCCGGGGCCGCTCGACGCCGTCGCCGAAAACGCGTTGGACGTTCCGCACACGGCCTTCGTACACGCCGGCCTGTTTCGCAAGAACGCGGATCGCAAGCAGATCGAAGTCGTCATTCGGGCACTGGACGGCGGCGTGGAAGCGCAGTTCATCGGCGAGGAACGGCCAAAGGGCCTGGTCGGGCGCCTCCTCGCGCCGCAAGGCGGCGAAGTGTTTCATTGGGACCGTTTCCTCCTCCCATGCATTGCTCAGGTCGAATATCGGCTCGGCGAACGAAGTCACATCATGACCACGGCCGCACTGACGCCACGGTCACCCACGGTTACCGACCTCTTCGCCACCGTCGCTGTCAAGGTCCCGATCCCAAACGCGATTTTGCGGACGATCTTCAAGCCCGTCGCGATGCGTATCCTGCGGCAAGACGTCGAGATCCTGAAACGTCAAACCCAGCAAGTGGAGCGCTTCGGCGCGGAATCTTTCGCCTCGACCGAAATCGATGTGCTCGGGCTCCGCATCAAGAAGCTTCTTCGTGAGGCCACGGCCGGAAAGGGCAATGCGCCTCAGGAGGAGCGGCGGATCAAAATGCTCGTCTGAGGCCGGTTGGTGTACCCTGCTAGACCATGGGGTCAGAGAACAAGGGACACTCGACCTATTTGATCAAGAACCCGCCGTCCGACCGTGTGGAGGCGCCGAGCCCAAGCACTGCCACGGAGTCAGGTCCTCCTGACGGACGATGGCGCTCCTCGAGCCCACCACCGGGGGATAGCCTCGAAGCCAAGTGGTGGCCCGATCCTGAGCTCGGCCAGGCGTTTCGCCGCTGGACGGGAATCCCGCCGGCGCAGGGTGACGCCGCGCGGGCGGCGGCCATGAAGTTCTTGGTTGAGCATTTGAACGTGGGAGAGCTGACAGCCGTCGGTACAGCACCCAGGACCCCATTGCCCACCGTAGAGCCACCGGATTTCGCAGCTCGCGTGCAGACCATGCTCATTCGACTCGGAGCGCACGGCCCGAATGAAGAAGCGCCCGACCATGGCGCACTGCTTGCATTGGGCCCTGACGTGCTCCCGATCTTGTGCAAGCACTTCCCCGGTCGGCTTTGGTTCAATCGTTGGGAGCCTCACGTGCGCCCGCCGCGCGGAAGCAGCGTGTCCAGTCTTTGCAGGACGCTCGTGGCCTTCGGCGATGCGGCGGCTCCGCACATCGCCAAGCTCCTCCGATCCGATGATGCCGAAACCCGCTACTACGCAACCCTGATCGCTGCGGAGGTACCGCACCCGCTCCTGGTCGAGCCTTTGGCCGCTGTCCTCTTCGACGACGATCAAGGCGTCTCGCGGAGCGCCCTCTACGCGCTGGAGTTCTTTCACGAACAGACGGGCGTCGAGGGGCTAAAGGAATCGCTCCGTGCTCTCGCTCGCGCATCGGACAGCGATCAACGCTCGCGGCTGCTCGCCATGCGTGCACTCGCCGTTCTGCGCGATGAGGCCTGCGTCGAAATCCTGATTCCCGCCCTGTCCGAGCGTAGCGTCCTGGGTGAAGCGGCTTGGCGCGTGTTGCGCATGCTCACCGCACAAGACTTCGGCGACGATCAATCGGATTGGCGGGCGTGGTACTCGGAAAACGGGAGCCGCTCCCGGTTAGAGTGGCTCATCGACAGCCTGGACCACGACGACCCCGAGATACGCGCCATTGCAAGCCGCGACCTGGTCCTGGCATCGGGACAGGACTTCGGGTACCGAGTCAACAGGCCCCGCGAGGATCGCAAGGCCATTCGGGAGCGGTACCGGCTCTGGTGGTCTGGCCGGAGCGATCGGGAAAACTGAACCGTCAACCGAGGAGTCGGCCCGCAATCGAAGAAGCGAGCTTTCCATCGATTTGACCGGGATAACGTGCCTTGACCTCTTTCATCACCTGCCCGAGCTCCTTCTTGCTCGACAGGCCCAGCTCCTCGATGATGCCCACAATCGCTTCGCGAGCTTCGTCCTCGCCAAGCTGCTTTGGCAGGTACCGCTCGATGACTTCGATCTCCGCTTGCTCCTTGTCGGCGAGATCTGGCCTACCGCCATCGACGTAGCTCTTGATGCTGTCACGTCGGGATTTCACTGCGCGTGACAACACGGCGAGCTCGTCGGGGTTATCGAGCGTGAGTAGCTCGGACTTGATCATGCGAAGCGTGTCGCGGGTCACTTCATCCCGCGCCAGCATCGCTTTCTTGAGGTCGGCGTTGATCCGTTCCAGCAGTGCCATGACCGAAGCCTGCGCGCGCTCAGCTAGGGACGCAATGCCTCGATCACCCGCAGCGCGTTGCCACCGAGGATCTTTCGGACCCTGAGGTCGGACCAACCTCGATTCAGCATTTGCTGGACCAGCCGCGGAAGGGACGCCAAACCTGGCAGATCCCGGGGTGGGGTGATGGCTCCGTCATAGTCCGTTCCGATCGATGCATGGTCTTCACCGACGGTATCCACAATGTACGCGAGGTGATCGACCACGGTGCGCACGGTGACGCGGCGCGAGGGCCCCAAGTACGAAGCGTGCAACATGATGCCAACGGTACCGCCGGTCTCGGCCACAGCCCTGATCTGCTCGTCGGTGACGTTTCGCCAGTGTTCGTATACGCCGGCCACGCCCGTGTGCGTGACCATCAGCGGCTGACTCTTGTCGTGCACCTCGACCGCATCGAAGAAGCCTTTGCGGCTGATGTGGGCAAGATCGACCCCGACTCGCAACTCGTTCAGTCTTTCGACATAGGCTCGACCGAACGAAGTCAGGCCCGCGCTACGCGAAGAGCCTGGCGCACTCGATGCGCCGAGCCGAGACGAAGTGAGATGAACGAGGGTGACTCGCAACACGGAGCGGTCGGTAAGCAGGTCCAAGGCGTCCAGACCATCATCGAGCGCATTGCCGCCTTGGATGCCGATGAACGCCGCGTGATCACCAACGGCGCGAGCGGCACGGAACTCGGTGGCCGTCCGCACGTGCACGATGGCGGGGGCATCGTGAATCAAGGAACGGAGGACGCGCAGGTTCTTCTCGAACGCGCGACGGCGGCCTGCGGAGGATCGCGTCGGATTTGTGGTGATCGACCAGATCGCGCCACCAAGCCCTGACTGTCGCACGGTTGGAAAGTCGACGTGGCCGAAGAAGCGGCGCCCGAACGGGCCGCCCCGATGCTGGCGATGCAGGTCGTAGCCGAAGACCCGTTTCCAAATGAAGGAGTCCAGGTGCAGGTCGATGGCATCGGAGCCACGGAAAAGCTCGACGGCCTCCTGGCTGACACCGAGCTCACTGGCGCTACCGATCGCGTCCATGCGAACCCCTCCCTAACACGAGCCGGAAGAGATCGCTGTCGTGGCGGGCTAGTCGCTGGAGATCCTTCGGGAAGGGTTTTGTAAATCGTTTGTAAATGCCTGTTTTTGCTGGACTTAGCTTGACTCTAGAGCGGTCACAAACCACATTGATAGCTCCCGGCTAGTTAAGTTGTAAACCGCCGAGGCAGAGAAAGGACAAGAGATGTTGTCGTCGACCATGGTACCGGCGAGTCGCAAGTCTTCGGATTTGCTCAGCTCACGTTCGATCAATCACGTGGTGGTCCTCGGAGCCAATGGCGCGATGGGCCTAGGAAGCGGGGCGCTGTTCACGATGGCGGTGCCTCGCGTGACGTTCCTGGCGCGAACGAAGGACAAAGCGGACGGCGGGCTCGCCGCTGCCGTAAAGATGGTGCGCTCGGGCACCGTGGCGAGCCGCGTCGACACCGGGAGCTACGACGAGGATCTCGATCGCGTGGTCGCGGAAGCGGATCTGATCTTCGAGGCCGTGACCGAGCAGCTCGATCTCAAGAGAGAGTTCTTCGAGCGCATCGACAAGGTGCGTCGCCCGGATTCGATCGTCGCTACCGTTACCTCCGGGCTTTCGATCAATCAGCTAGCCGAAGGACGAAGCGATTCGTTCCGCAAGAACTTCCTCGGCCTGCACTTCTTTAACCCGCCGAACGTCATCGTCGGCACCGAGCTGATCGCCGGCAAGGAGACCGATCCCAAGCTGGTCGACTTCATCGAAGCGTTCTGCATCAGGCGCCTTGGACGGGCGATGGTGCGCACGGCAGACACCGCCGGCTTTGCCGGCAACCGGGTCGGGTTCAAAGTTCTCAACGAGTGCGCCATCCTCGCCGAGGAGCACGGGCCGCTCTTGATCGATGAGCTCATCGGCCCCTATACGGGTCGCGCTCTGACACCGCTGGCAACCGTCGACCTCGTGGGTTGGGACATCCACCGCGCGATTGTCGACAACATCTACGAGCTGGCCCCCGATGAGGCGCATGAGACACTGAAGCTCCCGGAGTACATGGCTGAGCTGATGTCCAAGGGCGTTCTCGGCCGCAAAACCGGCGCAGGCTTCTTCGGAAAGGATGACGGCGGGCAGCGAATCGTGCTCGACCCGAAGACTCGGAAGTACGTGCCTAAGTCGTCGATCTCGCGCCCGGACCTGGGCTTCATCGAGGATGTCTCCAATCTGCACCGCGTCGGCCGATACGTCGACGGCATGCGCTTATTTGCGGAAGCGACCGGACCGTACGCAGCGATCGCGCAAAAAGTCATCGCCGGCTACATCAGCTACTCGTTCCACCGAGTCGGCGAGGTCACCGACGACATCTCGGGCATCGACCGGATCATGGGCTACGGCTTCAACTGGGCACCGCCGAGCGTTTTGGTGGACACCATCGGATTGTATCCGACCATTCGGATGATCGAAAAGGCTGGCCTTCCGGTTCCGCCAGCGCTTGCAAACGCCCAAGAGGGCACAACGTTTTTCGACGACCCACAGGTCAATGTGGGTAAGTTCTTCGTCGCTGCGTGAGCGAAAGGTTTTGGTGAGAAAAATGGCACAGGTTCCAGAAGTTTACGTTCTCGGCGGCTATCAAACGGACTTTGCGCGCAACTGGAGCAAAGAGAAGAAGCACTTCGTCGCGATGATGCGCGAGGCGGTGCTTGGCGCGCTCGAACAGACCCGGATCGAGCCCGACGAGATCGAGGTCGCCCACACGGGGAATTTCGCGGCAGAGCTCTACAGCAAGCAGGGTCACCTCGGGGCGTTCTTCCTGGAGATCGATCCCGCATTCAGCGGGCTTCCCACTTCGCGTCACGAAGCCGCATGCGCATCGGGGAGCATCGCGATCCTGGCAGCCTCGGCCGAAATCGAGGCGCAGCGATACGACTTGGCCTGTGTCGTGGGCGTCGAGCAGATGAAGACCGTCGGTCCCGGCGAGGGTGGCGACTTCCTCGGCACGGCGGCCTGGTACGAGCTCGAGGCCAAAGACATCGAGTTCCCTTTCCCGAAGCTCTTCGGCAGGCTCGGGGACGAGTACGACAAGCGCTACGGGCTCAAGGACGAGCACCTCGCAGAGATCAGCACGATCAACTACGCGAACGCGAAGCTCAACCCGAACGCGCAGACCCGCACCTGGTACATGAACTACGACCACGCGATGAGTCGTGACGAAATCAACGGGAGCATCGGCGGCCGGATTCACATCTCCGATTGCTCTCAGGTGACCGACGGAGCGGCTGCGCTTCTGCTTGCCTCGCCGCAGTACGCAAAGAAGTGGGCAAAACGGGTGGGTGTGTCGCTCGAATCGATCCCTCGCATCAAGGGCTGGGGCCACAACACCGCACGCATTCGATTCGAGGACAAGATCGAGGAGAGCAGGGACTCGAAGTACGTCCTGCCGCACGTCCGCAGCACAATCACCGCCGCCCAGAAGCGTGCGGGTATCGCGGACAGCAACGGCATCGATGCGATTGAGACCCACGACTGCTTCACTACGTCCGAATACATGGCGATCGACCATTTCGGTCTCACCGCCCCTGGTGAAAGCTGGAAGGCGATTGAAGCGGGCGACATCGCACTCGGTGGTAAGACCCCAATCAACCCGAGCGGCGGACTCATCGGCGCGGGTCATCCAGTGGGTGCCACAGGCGTTCGCCAAGTTCTGGACTGCCACAAGCAGGTCGCGGGCCAAGCCGGCGAGTACCAGGTCGAAGGCGCCAAGAACGTGCAAACCCTCAACATCGGGGGCTCGGGCACGACGAGCGTGAGCTTCGTCATCGGCACCTGAGTGGGGCACCGGGGTCTCCGGACCCCAGTGGAAACCCTTGCCCCTCCCTGCTAGGACGACGCGATGCTTTTCTCGCGGGCGTTCATTCCGACACTGAAGGAAGTCCCAAAGGACGCGACGATGCCGTCGCATGTGCTCATGCTCCGGGCGGGCTACGCCCGGATGGTCGGCGCCGGCATCTACGAGTTGCTTCCGCTTGGCACGCGGGTCCTGCACAAGATCGAGCAGATCATTCGCGAGGAGATGGACGCGGCGGGGGCGCAGGAGCTCCTGATGCCGGCGTTCGTTCCCAGCGAGTATTTCAAGGAGACTGGCCGTTGGGACCTGTACGGACCCACCCTCCTGCGCATCAAAGATCGCAAGGGCGGCGACTACCACTTGGCACCGACGCACGAGGAAATCGTCACCGACATCGTCCGGCGCGAGATCAGGAGCTACCGCCAGCTCCCGCTCAACCTGTATCAGATTCAGTCGAAGTATCGCGACGAGCCACGGCCTCGTGCGGGGCTTCTGCGATGCCGCGAGTTCATCATGAAGGACGCGTATTCCTTCGACGTGTCTGAGGAGGCGGCCCTGGCGAGCTACGCGCACATGCGCGACACGTATCACCGGATCTTCCAGCGGCTCGGACTGGAATACCGCGTAGTCGAGGCGGACAGCGGGGCGATCGGCGGTAAGCAAAGCGCCGAGTTCCAAGTCTTGGCGCAGACGGGCGAGGACTGGATCGTCGCCTGCAGCACCTGCGACTACGCGGCCAACGTCGAGGTTGCTCAGGCGGGTCGAGCGGCGCACCCCGCCACGAGCTCGACGGAGCCAGCGGCTCTCGAGAAGGTCCGGACCCCCAACACGCGCTCGATCGACGAGGTAGTGACCTTCTTCGGAGGCGACACCACGGCGGCCCAGACCTTCAAGTCACTGCTCTACCTCGCCGGCGAGGAAATCGTCCTAGCGCTCGTTCGCGGCGACCACGAGGTCAACGAGATCGGCCTGGCCCGTCGCCTGGGCGTCGACGAAGTCGTGCTCGCTTCGGACAGCGCTGTGAGAGAGGCCACAGGCAGCGAGATCGGCTTCGTCGGTCCGATCGGTTTCGCGGGCCGGATCCTGGCCGATCCCGACGCCGTCGCGGTGCAAAACGCCATCGCGGGCGCGGGACAAACGCCCTATCACTACAAGAACGTCAACTACGGACGGGACTTTCAGGCCGAGGTGGTGCCCATCCGGCAAGCCACCTCAGGAGACCCCTGCCCGAACTGCGACGGAAAGCTCGAGGTCTACCGTGGCATCGAGGGGGGGCACATCTTCGTTCTGGGCACGCACTACACGGAAAAGATGAACGCGACCTTCCTCGATGAGGAGGGAAGCACCCACCCGATCGTGATGGGTTGCTACGGCATTGGTGTGACCCGTCTGATCGCGGCGATCATCGAGCAACACCATGACGAGCAAGGCATCCGCTGGCCGGTGCACGTGGCCCCGTACCAGGTGATCATCACCCCGATCGGAAAAGAGGAAGAGCCTCTCGCGAAGGCCATGGAGCTCTACCAGGCACTTCGGCTCGAGGGGGTGGAAGCGCTCTTGGACGACCGCCCGGAGCGGCCCGGTGTCAAGTTCAAGGACGCGGATCTTCTAGGAATTCCGGTTCGGATTACCATTGGGTCCCGAGGGCTGAAGCAGGGCACCGTCGAGCTGAAGAAGCGCACCGAGAGCACCCCCACGGACGTCCCAATCGACGAAGTGCTGTCTGCTACGCGCGCCGCCTTGGCAGCGCTCGGGGGCTGAAGGCATGCCCGGCCGCCATGAAGACGACCGCGGCTACGAGACCCCGAAGTGGCGCACGTTTTGGTTGGTGCTCGGCTTCGTGGCACTCGTCGGCATCGGGATCATCACCGTCCTACGCCCCGAGCTCGACGACCAGAGCCGGGACGACAAGTCGGCCGAGGCCGCCGAACGGGAAACCGCGGAGCCCGTGCAGGAATGACGCGCGCCGCAGCCATTTACGTATAAATAGCTGTGCCGGCGACTCAATCTTTGCGCCTCACCTCACAAATTTGCAATGTTGTAAGGAGCGTGGCTGAACGTGAACTCCTTGCGGTCGTTCTTGCGGCGGTGCTCTTCGCATCGCTTTCTGCGCGCGCTCATGCATCGCCTGAGACACTGATGTGCGTCGCTGAGCAACCGCAGGTCGAGATCATGGCGATCAGCCTCGTACGGTGGCGCGCTCCCATGTGCGGTCCGTACCCGGGGGCGTTCAACGTAGCGGACGCGGAGAGCCTCGAGCTGCGCGCGATAGAAGCCTACCGGGATGCGGCCGCGCAGATCGCGGCAGCGAACTACGAGGATGCACGGCTGCAACTCGACCTGGCCCACCGCGGTCTGCCCCTCATCAGTGACCGCATCGCCCTTCAAAGCGCTCGACTGGAGCTGCTTCGCGGGCAACCCAGACGCGCTTCAGAGTTCTTTGCCGAGGCGTCGCAAAGCCCACACGAAGCGGTGCGTCTCGAAGGAAGCTCCGGTCGGGTGCTCGCGCTGCTCCGCGCAGACGACCCGGACGCCGGCCGGGCGCTGCTTGATCTGCTTCAGGCTTACCCGGCAATCCCGGATCGCACCGCGCTGCTTTTCGAGTCTGCCCACAGTCTGCTCCGCCAAGCGCGGGTCGACGAGGCCATCGCGGTGATGCATGCAATCCGCGTCGACGATCCCGGAAGCCGCGTCGCGTCCTGGGCCGAGGCCGAGCTGATGCGCCTGAGCGCGGGCGGGTATGAGACACCGACGCTAACCGATGACGAACGAGTGCGTCAGGTGCGTCATTTGGTTCACAGCGGCCCTCTCGACGAGGCGAGAGAAGCCATCGCGGAGCTGCTCGACCGTCCGCTCACGGGACAACAGCGGGCGCAGGTCCACTATCTCGCGGGTCGTTTGGCACGCGATGAAGGTCGCTGGGATGCAGCGGAGACCTACATGCGGATCGCGCAGTCGTTTCCCATCGAAGACCCTGCAATGGCCAGGCAGATAGCCAACCGCGCTGACGACTTGGCTCAAACTGCGCGAGCGCGCGATTCGGATCAGGCGCTCCGGCAGCTTGCACGCTTGCGTGCGGGTCGTTCGAATGCTGCGATCCCGTCCAGCCGGCTCGTGGACATGATTCGCGTGGCTTCCGCCCCCGGACTACAAACGGAAGTGGACGCGATCCTGCTAACCCTCAGCATGCGCGCTGGGGTCCCGTCGGAGACTCTCTTCGAGGCAGCGATCGCCGCTGTCGGGACCGGGAGCGAAGACCGGGTGATCCCAGTCTTGCAACAGATAGCGAGACGCCCCACGTCGCGGCACCGCATCGCCGCCATCTACCATCTGGCACGTGCCCATGAACGCGCCCAACGCTCGGTAGAAGCGGCCCGCTTCTTCGCGCAGGCCAAGGCGTCCGCCGAGCTCGAGGGGGACCGCTACTTCGCGCTTTGGGCCGCTAACGGGCTCCATCGCGTCGAGCGGGGCAAACACGGCGCAGGTCCGGAGGGGCTGTCCGACGCTCCAGGTGCGATGGTCCCTCCACCTCGCGGGTCCGACCAGGCCCTTGCCAAGCAGCTGCGAGCCATTGGTGAGCACCACGCCGACAGTTACCCCTGGATCGCGCGTGCTGCCTTGTTGCTTCGCGTCGGCGACCGCAGTGCGGCCACCGCCGAGCTGTTCGAGGCGTACGTCACTTGGCGCGATGCCCTCGGCAAGCCGGTCGCGAGGGCCGGACTGAACAGCGTGGCACGGGCGGATGGACGCGCGAGCACGCCGATCGCGAACGAGCTCCGCGCCGCGCGCCTGGCGCTTTCCAACGAAGACCGCGCGACCCTCGCCGCAGTAGCCGCCACGCTCGGCGACACGGGTACGGCGGGTGGCTTCGCAGGCCCCGAGTTCATCGATGCCCTGCCGCGTGCTTACGAGTGGTTGGCCGTTCCCGCGGCAAACCGGTATGGCCTCGATCCGAACATCCTCCTCGCGGTGATGCGAGTCGAGAGCGCGTATCAGCAACATATCGTGTCATACGCTGGAGCGGTTGGTCTCATGCAGATCATGCCGCGAACCGGACAACTGATTGCACACGCTTTGGGCCATGACGACTTCACACCTGCCGATCTCCTCGACCCCGCACTCAACCTCGAGTTCGCTGCCTGGTACCTCAGCTCGCTGATCCATCGGTTCGACGGCCGCCTGCCCCTGGCCATCGCCGCGTACAACGGCGGGCCGCACAACGTGCGGCGCTGGATCCAGGAGAGTGCCGACGGCACCCCGGTCGACGTCCTGTTGGAGCGGATCCCCTTTACCCAGACCCATCGTTACGTTCGCAAGGTATTGGTCAACTACGAAGCATACCGGCAGCAGCAAGATTTGCCGATGCCTGAGTTATCGCTGCAACTGCCGGCCCAGCGCATCGATCCGCTGGCATTCTGATAGGGCTTCCGATGGCCGAACAAGTCGATGCGGTCGTGATCGGTGCAGGCGTCGTAGGCCTCGCCTGCGCTCATGAGCTGTCCCGGCGATTGGAATCGGTAGTGGTCATCGAACGTGAGGTTGGACCCGGACGTGAGATTTCGAGTCGGAACAGCGGCGTGATTCATGCGGGGATCTACTATCCCAAGGACTCGTTCAAGACGAGGTTGTGTATCGAGGGCAACCGCCGTCTTTACCGGTGGTGTGATGCCCACGATGTGCCCCACAAACGCACCGGAAAGCTGATCGTCGCCACCGACGCACAAGACGAGGAGCGACTTCGCGCAATTGCACGTCACGCGGGCGAAGTTGGTGCCGGCGAGCTTCGCTTGATGACCGGCAGCGAAGCGAGCGAGCGGGAGCCCGAGCTTCGGTGCGCGCTCGCGCTTCACTCCCCAACCTCGGGCGTGGTGGATGTCCACGAGCTCATCGCCAGCCTGATCCGAGAGATCAAGCGCACGGACGGCTCAGTCGTCTACCACACGGCCGTGGAAGACTTTCAGCGCTCGTACGGCGGCTGGCTCGTTCGAACCCGCGACACAATGGGCAACCAGGACGAGTTGCACACCCGCAGGGTCGTGAACTCCGCCGGCCTCTCGGCGCTGGACGTGGCTGCAAAATGCGGTCTCCCCGATGCGGAACGACCTTGGCGCCTATACCCTTGCAAGGGCTCCTACTTCGCTCTTGGGGCTGGCGCGCCACCCACGCGGAACAGTTTGATCTATCCACTTCCTCAAGGGGGGGGCCTCGGCGTTCACATCACGGCGGACATATCGGGCGCGCGGCGAGCCGGCCCCGACGCTCAGTTTGTCGACACGATCGACTACCACGTCGATGAATCCCAAGCCGAGCGTTTCGCCCATGCGGTGGGGCGCTACCTCCCGGCCATCCGACCGGAGCATCTGACGCCAGACTACTGCGGGATCCGGCCAAAGCTCGTCGGCCCGGGCGGGGGTTTCGCGGACTTCGTGATCAGCAATCCATCGTCGCAACCCGGGGTGGTTCACCTCATAGGGATCGAGTCCCCAGGGCTGACTGGAGCTCTTGCGATCGGCGCGCACGTGTCCGATCTGCTCCCTTAGGGGTTGCGTGTACGCCGACGGGTATGCATAAACCGGGATTCGAGAGGGAGTCCCATGAGTCATCGAGTCTTGATCATTGGCAGCGGACCGGCAGCCCACACCGCGGCGATCTACGCAGCCCGTGCCGAGCTGAAGCCCGTGCTGTTCGAGGGCTTCTTGGCCGGCGGTATCGCCGCTGGAGGCCAACTAACGACGACGACGGACGTGGAGAACTTCCCCGGTTTCCCAGGGGGCATCATGGGCCCCGAGCTCATGGATCGGTTTCGCGCGCAGTCCGAGCGGTTCGGAACGACCATCCACACCGAAACGGTGAACGAGCTCGACCTTTCGCGCCGGCCCTTCCGGTTCAAGGCCGACTCGCAGGAAGGCACGGCCGACACCGTGATCATCGCGACGGGCGCCACGGCGAGGCGCCTCGACATTCCGGGCGCCAACGACGGCGAGCTCTGGCAAAAGGGCATCTCCGCGTGCGCGGTTTGCGACGGCGCCCTTCCGGCATTCCGAAATCAACCTCTCGCGGTAATCGGCGGCGGCGATTCCGCGGTTGAAGAGGCTTCGTTCCTCACCAAGTACGGTTCTACCGTATACATCGTGCACCGCCGCGACGAGCTCCGTGCATCAAAAATCATGCAGCAGCGCGCGCTCGATAACCCGAAGATCGCGATGCTCTGGTCTCACGTCGTAACGCAAGCCAAGGGGGCAGAGTTCCTCGAGGCGATTCGTGTGAAGGACCTGAAAACCAACGAGGAGCGGGATATTCCAGTGGCCGGCCTGTTTTTCGCCGTCGGCCATACGCCGAACACCGCATTCCTAAACGGGCAGATCGAGACCGACGAGCAGGGGTACATCATCACCAAACCCGACTCGACTCAGACCAACATCCCCGGAGTGTTCGCCGCTGGAGACGTGCAGGACAAGAAGTGGCGCCAGGCGATCACAGCCGCCGGCACCGGCTGCATGGCGGCCCTGGAGGCGGAGCACTTCCTGACCGCCAATCCCTAGCTAACAAAGCGGACGCGTCTCAGTGATCGAGGCCGGCGCGCCTGCCGTTGCCATTGCCGTTCCGACGCTCACGGCGCTCCTGCTTACGCAACACAGCCTGCGCGCGGCGCTCCTTGGTCTTGGGCGAGGGCGCTCGCCCGTGATACGCGGGTTGCTCTTGGTGGTGCTCGTCGAACGCTCCGGGCTGGGTGCCCAGCTCGAAGAATGCAATTTCCCTCTTAGCCCGTTCGCCCAGGCGCAAGGGAACGATCGCGGCCCCCACGCCGGCGCCGACGTAGACCGCGCCCTTCGCGTCTCTTGCTCCTCGGGACCCGTATAGTCCGTGGATGTACTTGTGGCCGGCGAGCTTGCCGACGGAAAGCTCGTGAAGACGGGCGACGGTGACCTGCCCCGCATGAGTGTGCCCCGAAAACACGAGCGGAACCCCGGCTTCCCAAAGCGCGTCGGCCTCCTCGGCAATGTGTGACAGGCCAATCACAGGCAGGTCCGTCCGTAAGCCCTTCAGTGCCTGGCGGCGATCCGCGTGACCGGTATATGCGTCGTCGAGCCCTACGATTTGCAGCCGTTGATTCTGGATCGTGATCGTGGTGTTCGCGTTGTCGAGCACCTCGGCGCCACCTCGGCGAAGCGCATTACGCACCGGCTCGGCACCGGCCCAATGGTCATGGTTGCCGAGAACTGCGAATACGGGGGCGTCGATCTTGCTGATGACCTCGCTGAGATCGTCGAGGTACACTTGACTGTGGCAAACGAAGTCGCCACTAATGACGACCACGTCTGGTTTGCCAGCATTGGTCATCGACACCGCGTCGTACTGGACCGCCATCGGCGTGACGCGACCGACATGCAGGTCCGTCAAGTGCGCGACTCTCACCCCTTCGAGGTGCTCGAGAAAGCATTCAGGACCGGCGAAGCGGCGAATGCGAAACCGGCGCGACGTGTCGTGCCAAGGGTCTCGCTCTCGCAGAAGCTTCTTTCGAAACCTCCGGAGTCCTTCGATGCTGGCAGATCGGCTCATTGGAAAATCAATATAGTCATTCCGCTCAATGGCCGCACGAACCTGGTGGCGGTCGTTTTCGAGTCAATCGGGACACGGGCACGTCGGGTCCCTGAGGACGATGCTGAGGTTTCTTGCGCCGAAGACGCCGAATCAAATACAGGCAGGCGGCAGCGACGATCGAGCCTGCCACGATTTGTTCCCAGCGCATACCCAAAACCTAGCCGAAACCGAGGAGTTGGCCCCCCTGATAGATAGCGAAAGAGGCCACGTACGCCAGGACCGTCATGTACGCAAAGAGGAAGACCGGCCATTTCCAAGACCCGGATTCCCGTTTCACCACGGCGATCGTGCTCATGCACTGGCAAGCCAGCAAGAAGAAGACCATCAAGGAGACACCGCTGAGCGGCGTCATCACGAGACTCCCGTCGGAATGACGGGCCTCCCGGAGGGCTTGCCGGAGGGGTTTGGTCTCCTCGTCGGCCTCACCGATGCCAAAAACCACGCCGAGGGTCGAGATGAACACCTCACGCGCGGCAAACGCGCCGATGATTCCGACCCCGATCTGCCAATCAAAACCGATCGGGCGCAGCGCCGGCTCGATGGCGTGACCAAACCTGCCTGCCAGGCTGTTGGCAAGCTGCTCGCCGGCCTCCGCGGCATCGAGTGTGCGCAGTGATTCGGCCGTCTCCGCTTCGGACAGCGCCATCTG
>JBAVOF010000424.1:0-13787 GCA_049691835.1 Polyangiales bacterium | reverse complement strand
GCGTTGGATGGTCCCGACGCATGGCGGAGCAGCTACCCAGAAAGGGAGATCCCGAGTCGATCTACGTAGTCGACATCAGCTCTTACGTGTTCCGCGCCTACCACGCACTTCCTCCGCTTTCGAACAGCAAGGGCGAGCCAACGCATGCCGTGGCTGGGGTCTGCGGCATGATCCTCAAGCTCATGCGCGAGCGTGAGCCGCACCGGGTAGTCGTCGCCATGGACTCCAAAGAGAGGTCCTTTCGCAAGGATATCTACGAGGCGTACAAGGCGAATCGCCCCCCTGCGCCGCCCGATCTGCATCAGCAGATGGTTCGCGTGCGTGAAATCGTCGAGGCCTGGGGCATGGCGCCGATCGAGATCGCGGGCTTCGAGGCTGACGACATCATCGCTGCCGTGGTGAAGCAGGCACGCGCTAGAGGACTCAGAGTGGTGATCGTAAGCGCAGACAAGGACCTGCTCCAGCTCATCGGCCCCGACGTCATCATGTATGACACGATGCGCGACAAGGTGTTTGGCGCTGGGGAGACCCGCGAGAAGCTCGGCGTGGAACCGGGTCAGGTGCGCGATCTGCTCGCATTGATGGGCGATAGCTCCGACAACGTCCCGGGGGTGCGATCCGTCGGTCAGAAGACCGCGGCCAAGCTCTTGGCAGAGCACGGAAGCTTCGATGCGATCTACGAGAATCTCGAGAGCATTCCGCAGAAGGCGCTCAAGGCAAAGCTTGCGGCGCACCGTGAGGACGCGTTGATTTCACGCAAGCTCGTGACGCTACGAGACGACGTTTCGATCGATCCAGACTTGCTGACCGGCCCCTACCGGGGTGGGAATCCGTCGGCGCTTCGCGCCATCTTCAACGAGCTCGAGCTGACGCGCCTGCTCGCCCAACTGGACCCCGCCCCGACCACGGAGGGGCATTACGAAACGATCACCACCATGGACGGGCTCGCCAGAATCGCGGGCAACGTTCGCGATGCCGGAAGCGTCGCCCTGTACACGGTGATGGACGTCGACGATCCCATCCGCGCGGAGTTGGTTGGCGTCGCAATGAGCTGCCTGGAAAGCGTCGCCGCCTACATTCCACTCGGGCACCGCTACATCGGCGTGCCCGATCATCTCAGCTGGGAGCAGGCCGGACCAATTCTGACCCCGCTGCTGGAGAACTCGCTCATCGCGAAGCTCTCGTTGGCCAAGCGCGAGACCGTGTTTTGGGCACGGCGAGGCGTAGCGTTTCGCGGAGCACAGTTCGACCCTTCCTTGGCGAGCTACATCCTGGACCCCGCGCGGCACGCGCATCGACTGGAAGACGTGGCTCGGCAGGAGCTCAACGGTGAGCTGAGCGACGAGGACGCCATTCGAGGGAAGGGCAAGAAGGCGCTGAGCTGGGACGTGGTCGAGGTGGACGCGGTCGCTCGTTATGCCAACGAGCGGGCGGACTTCATTTTCCGGCTGAGCAGGCTGCTCACTCCGCGCATGCACGAGGGTGAGTTCGAGCGGCTCTTCTACGAGGTGGAGCTGCCGCTGGCGGCTGTGCTGGCGACGATGGAGCTCCACGGGATCGGGATCGACACCGGTGTGCTGGAAGCTCTTTCCGTGGAGGCCGATGCGGAGCTCCAGAGACTCCACGCGCTTTGCACCGAGCTCGCCGGCCATGAGTTCAACGTCTCCTCGCCGAGGCAACTCGAAACCATCCTTTTCGACGAGATCGGGCTGCCAGCGACGAAGAAGACGAAGACCGCCCGCTCAACGGACCACGGCGTCCTGGAAGAGCTCGCGATCTTGCATCCGTTACCGCAAGCGATCTTGGAGTACCGTTCGGTCTCCAAGCTCAAGAGCACCTACCTCGAGGCTCTGCCCCGAGAGGTGAACCCGGAGACGGGCCGCATCCATACCCGGTACAATCAGCTGGTGGCGGCGACCGGGCGCCTCTCTTCGAGCGATCCAAATCTGCAGAACATTCCGATTCGAACCGAGATGGGCCGGCGGGTCCGTGACGCCTTCGTCCCCTCGGAGGGATGGTCGATGCTCTCGGCCGATTACTCGCAAATCGAGCTACGCGTGCTCGCCCACCTGAGCCGGGATCCTGCGCTGGTCGATGCATTCTCGCGGGGTGATGACGTCCACGTGCAGACCGCGTGCGCGCTCTTCGGGGTTCAACCCGAGGAGGTGACGAAGGTCATGCGCTCACAGGCAAAAACAGTGAATTTCGCGGTGATTTACGGGCAGACCCAGTTTGCCCTTGCGCGCAACCTCAAGATTGAGCGAGGCGAAGCCAAACGCTATATCGATGCGTTCTTCGACCAGTATGCCGGTGTCCGATCGTTCCTCGATGAGGTGGTCGAACAGGCCCGGGCCAATGGTTTCGTCACCACACTGCTCGGCCGCCGCCGAACACTTCCCGACATTCGCAGCAGCAATCACAACCTGCGAGCCGCCGCCGAGCGAATGGCCTGCAACACACCTATTCAAGGTACCGCCGCCGACATCATGAAGGTCGCCATGGTACGGATCCAACACGAAATCGAGCGCCGGCGACTAGAGAGCCGAATGGTGCTCACCGTGCACGACGAGCTGGTCTTCGAGGCGCCCCCGGTGGAGAAAAACGCGCTACAGGCGTTGGTTCTCGACCACATGCAACACGCGGTGCCGCTCTCGGTCCCGCTTCCAGTGGAATCTGGCTGGGGCCCAAACTGGGGCGCGGCGCACTGATCCGCCGGCGCAAACGGGAGGATGTCGTCTTCAATGAGCTCAGCTCAAGAACCCGAAGTGCCGAAGCCCCTGTAGCACGCCTGCGGCGTACGGACACTCGGCAAAATAGACTCGGTCGGCGATTCCACGTGCGGACAGCTCAGAGCCCAAGTCTTTCTTGAAAGCCGGGTCCGCGTTGCCCACCACGATGGCCCGGTAGCCGCTCAGCATCGCGGCCCTGTCATTGCCGGAGTCACCTGCATAGACGAGGTGCCGCGGATCCACACCCGAGCGCTCCTGCAGATACCGAACGGCGTAGTCCTTTGCGATGCCGGCGGGGAGCACGTCGAGAAGCCCGCGATCGGTGACCGTGTCATGGCTCGCGACCAGATTCACCTTCGCATCAGCCCGATCGAGCCGCGATTGAACTGTGTCTAGGAATGACTCCGCCCGGCCCTTGGTGTAGTAACTGACCTTGAACTCCGCCTGCTTCTCCTCTTCTTGGAGCTCCATGCCGTCGATCTCTCCGATGGCGGAGCGCACGTCGCTGCCGCTCAAGCCGCCAAGCGCAAGCCGCATGGCTCGGAGGTAAATCTCGTCTGCCTCGTAGCCGCCGTTCGCTTCACGGTAGATGCTGGTCCCTGCATCACAGACGAACCAATTCGGCGGAGGCAGACCGATCTCGCGCTTCCCGGACTGCGCGAGGGACAAATGACGCCCAGTCACGTACGCGAGCATCAGGCTCGCATTTGCCGCGATCGCGCTGACGAGATCTGCGACCTCGCGTACGTGCTGCGCGTTTCGCCCCGATGGAATCAAGGTCCCATCGAGATCTGACGCGAGGAGGCAGCGTGTTATGCCCACGACGAGGATAGCGTAGCGAGGACCAAACCCGCCTGCACCCCGGAATCCGCTTGCTGATACCCGTGCATCGTTTTCACTCTCGAGCGCTGATACTCGGTGAAGTGCTCGTCGATCACTTCCTGGACGGTAGTCGTGTGTCGGGGTTTCACATCGATCCCAATCGTGGCGAGGAGAGCGGCGAGCGAATCCTCTCACGCGTCTACGGGTTCTCCCGTTACATCTCCTCGCTCGAAGCGCGTCCTCGAGGCGCACCAGCGCTAGCGAGGCGGATTGTCGATCGGAAAGCGGACGGACTCCCCGTCACGTCCCTGCGCGCGACGCACGCCGGTGGCTGTCAGAACCTCTACGCGAAGCGCGCGGGATGGCCGAGACCGTCGGCCTTCATGGCCAACGATGCCCAGCTCGAGCACGCCACCGCGCAGAGCCGCCTCGTAGGTCGTCAGCAGGTAGTCTCCGTCGAGGTAGCCTGTGCCTTCGCCAGCATCCTCGTAGAGCCGTCCGAGAGCCCGTCCGGACGCATCAAGCGAGACCATGAGTGTCAGGGGACCCGTAAACGCCTCCTCGGTCGTTTGACCCCCGGGACCGACGGGAACGATGGCACCATCTCGGAGTCGCAAGACCGGATGCACAACCCCACTCGGCCGATCCTCACCCACCAGCGAAAAGGAATGCCATCGGCCTTGTGGCACCGGTGGGCGGCGAGGTCCGGCCTTCAAGAGCTGGGGCTGGACCAGCACATCGTCGCCCAGCAGGAACGCATGATCCTCGTCGCGTAGCGAGGGATCGCTGGGGTCGGCGAAGAACAGAGGACGCGCCACCGGAAGGCCAGTCGTCGCCGCTTCGTGGAAGAGCGTGTACAGGTAGGGCAGCAGCCGGTAGCGTCGTCCGAGGGCGACTCTGGCCACCTCCTCGACGTCCGGCCCGAACGACCAGGGCTCCTGGTTGCCCCTGAGCGAGTTGTGCGTGCGACAGAACGGTAGGAACGCGCCGAGGCCGATCCATCGCGCAAAGAGCTCCGGCGAAGGCGTGCCAGCGAAACCGCCGATGTCGGGCCCGCAAAACGGTTGCCCCGACAGGCCGAGGTTCAGAACCATCGGCACGGACCAGTGCAGGTGCGTCCAACTAGACAGATTGTCGCCGGTCCAGGTCGCCGCGTAGCGCTGCCCGCCGAGATAGCTCGAGCGCGACAGAACGAAGGGGCGGCGCTCGGGACGGGCAGCGCACATCGCTTCATATGTGGTTTCTGCCATCAACATGCCGTAAACATTGTGATATTGGGCATGTTCGCCCGCTGGCAGCCCGCCGCCGCCTCGATGTTGGAGCCCCTCGGGAAGCTCCGCCCCCAGTGGTAAGATCGGGGACGGTTCGTTCAAATCGATCCAAACCCCGTCCATCCCCTGTGTCAGAAATTGCATCGTGAGCCGCTTCCACCAGATCCGCGTTTCAGGACGCGTGTAGTCCGGAAATGCGGCTTCACCGGGCCAAGTGATCTCGTGATGTTCACGCCCCTCGCGATCGAGCAGGAAGTGGGCTCCCCGCACGCCTTCGTCGTAGACGCCATACCCCGTCTCCACTTTGACCGCGGGATCCAGAATCCAAACCGATCGGAAGCCGAGGGCGTGAAGGTAGTCGTTGGTTCCCTTCGGGTCGGCAAAGCGATCCGAGTCGAACGTGAAAACCTTGTATTCGTCCATGTAGTGGATGTCGATCCAAATGGCGTCGCAGGGGATCGAACGCTCGCGGAACTCTCGGGCCAGCTCGCGAACCCGGGAATCGGGATAATACGAGAAGCGGCACTGGTGATAGCCGAGCGCCCAATGCGGGGGCAGCGCGATGCGTCCGGTGAGATCGCCCAGGCGTCTCACCACCTCCCGCGGGGTGGCACCTTCGATGATGATCACCGGAAAGGGCTTCGCGCAGCGAAGCCGAATGCCCGAGCGCAAATCGATCTCGAGCCGGTAGGTGGTATCTGCCAACACCCCGAACGAGCTCCCATCGGCGCGGACAGCGAGTACCCAGGGATGCGCCTGATACAGGCTTTTGGAGCGTTCGTCGTAGTACGGCACCACCGTCCCGCCATCGTCGATTCGGAAGGGCTGCTTGGCCCAGCATTCGGTCACGAATCCGTTGCGCGGAAGGGGACCAGCCACCTCGCCGGTGCCGTATAGGCTCGTACCGGTGTCGATGGAAATAGCGGCGATGAATGCATCCGGGAGTCGCACGAACTCCGGAACCACGCTCAAAGGAGCTCGTACGGGCCCGCGAGGGGGGAGCGGCTCGATCAAAGCGAAAGAACGCGGGAATGTCGACGGATCGATCTCGGGGGGCACGAAGCGCGCGATCCCGTCGGCAAGCATGCCAAGGTCTTGCGACGACGGCGACGTCATGTAGCCAACGCTACCTCAGCCGCACCGGCGAGGCCACGCTCGCGGGACTGACACCATCACCGGCACTACCAGCAGCACCGGGGCTGACGCTGAAGTCTACGTGTGGAGTGGCACAGCGGAACACGACGCGGGGGTTCCGCTGTGCCCCGGGACGCGGATCCGAGAACACGGTTGCTGGGGCTCAGCGCACCGTCTCGCGCGCCAAAATCGCCACAGCAACCCCACCCAGAATTAGGGCGCTGGCGATTGCAAGGCGCGTGGTCGGCTGCTCGGCGAGCAGGACGATACCGCCGACTGCCGCGATGACGGGTACCACGAGCTGCACGATGGCAGCGCGCGTAGCGCTCAGACCGCGCAGGGCGAAATACCAGATCACGTAACCGAGACCCGACGTCAGGGCCCCGGAAGCCACAGCAAGGACGGCGCCCCGTGGGGTCGCATGCAGCTCCTCGAAGGCGACGAGCAAGAACGGAATCGTCATCGGCAGGGCCCGAGCGAAGTTGCTCGCCGTCGCCGCAACGGGCGCGACGCTGCCCTTGCCGCGCAGCGAGTAGACGCCCCATCCGATACCGGACGTGACCATCAGAATCGCGCCCATGGGGTCGGGCGCTGCGATTCCTGGCAGCACCAGATACAGGAGCCCGCCCATGGCCAAGACGAGTCCAAGCCATTGCCGGAGCGATGGCCGCTCGCCACCCCAAAGCCCCGCGCCGATCATGGTGGCCTGCACCGAAGCAAAAAGCAGCAGCGCGCCTGTTCCGGTCTCGAGCGAAACGTAGGCCAGCGAGAATGTCATGGCGTAGACGAACAGAGCGAGGCCCGAGCGCCAGGACCCCGAGGGACGGCCCTCTGCGCGAGGCTCGGAGACGAACGCCGACACTGGAACCAGTACCGCAACGCCGCTGAGCAGTCGGATCGACGTAAACGCCACGGGATCGATCAGCCCCGGGGCGAGCGCCATTCTACAGAGCAGAGAGTTCGCGGCAAAGGCGACGAGCGCGATCGATGAAATAAAGGCGTGCATCTCACCACGATTGCCGCGCAGGGGTCGTCCGCGGTTGGGCGCCAAATGTACGACAAAACCTAGCCTAGCCGAGTGACCGAAATCGCCGCCGCGGCGGTACTTGGGCCGTTGGGGTACTTCTTTGCGCTTGTCTAAGGACGGTTCTGCATGCAATTGAAACGAAGGGACCGCATGCAACCAGCAATCGAGCCATGACCGCGGAGACCAGTTCCGGCGACGCTCCCAGTCGCGCGCCGATCAAGGGTTGGGGAACCCTCGAAGCGCGCGGGCTGGGTACCCTCTGGCTCGCCTGGGCCGATGCAGGTTTAGTGCGAATTTCGTTCGAGCGGCTCGAAGATGTGATGGTCGACGAACGGGCCGTGCCGGCGATCTACGCCGACCCACTGCACCGTTATTTTGAAGGCGAGCGTCAAGACTTCGACCAGGTTTCTCTCGACCTGCGGGGAACCGACTTCCAACTTCGAGTCTGGAATGCTCTTCTCGGGATCCCCTGGGGGCAGGTGCGCACCTACGGCGGCATCGCACAGGAGATCCAATCGCCGCGTGCAACGCGCGCAGTCGGTCAAGCCAATCACGTCAATCCGATCCCGATCATCGTCCCTTGCCATCGCGTCGTGGAGGCGGGACATCACCTTGGAGGCTACGGTGGGGGGCTGGAGCGCAAGCGACTTCTGCTCGAGCTCGAAGGCGTCCGCTTCCACGAGGGGATCGTTCAGCCCGGTCAAATGGAGCTTTTCTGAGCTAGCCGTAGCGCGCAACCAGCAAACAAGCGACGACCACGACACCAGCGGCTAGGCTGGTCCTGTCCTTGAGCGCGAAAAGCACCGGATCGTCGTGCATCTGATCGCGAGCCGCGAGGAACCAGATCCGGGTGATCCAATAGACCAGCACGAGACAGATTCCCCAGAGCGCTTCGGGCTGCGAGTAGTACACCACTATCGCGGGGCTGTTGATGTAGAGGGCGAACACGAGCACGGCTAGCAAGCCCGCTGCAGGTCCGGCCGAGGCGATGATCGGAATGTCTGCCGGAACGTAGTTGCGCCCCTTGATGGCCTGGTCCTGTTCGCTCTTGATCTGGATCAGCTCCGAATAGCGCTTGACGAAGGCCAAGCTGGTGAAGAAGAAGATCGAGAACGCCAGCAACCAGGGGGAGAGCGGAACGTCGACCGCGATACCGCCTGCCATCACTCGATACGTGAACAACGACGCCAGCGTGAGGACATCGATAATCATTCTCTGCTTGAGGACGAACGTATACGCGGTCGTTAGCCCGACGTAGCCGAGCAGCACCAAGACGAACCACGAGCTGACACACACTGCCGCGATTGTCATCGATAGGGCAAGCGAGACCGCGGATAGGACGATGCCCTCCGGGATCGAAAGCGCGCCCGCAGCGAGCGGCCGCTCGCGTTTGCTCCGGTGCTGGCGGTCGGACGGGAGGTCTATCAAGTCGTTCACCACGTAGATCGACGACGCGGCGAGGCTGAACGACAAGAAGGCCATCGACGCGATGAAGACCAGCCTCAGATCCGTATATTGGTGCGAGAAATACAAGGGCACGAACAAGAGAATGTTTTTCGCCCACTGATGCGGCCGAAGCTCCCTGAGTGCGGCTTCGCCTTTGTTCGGGCGTTCGGAAAGAACGGTCACTTCCGGCACGATTCGCGCGGCGCGTCTGCGTGTGCTGGAGCGGGGGCAGACCATGATGGCCTCGTTCGCTGCCTTCCATACGGGCAGGTCAGCGGACGAGTCACCCAGATACTGAAATCCGCCGAGACCGAAGCGCTCGACGAGAAGATCGGCCTTTCGTGCAGCCTTGAGGTTCGTCACGCCGTCACTGCCAATCGCTTCGTCGAACAAGCCGACGTGCGCGGCGACCGCGTTGGCGGTGGCCTGGTCGGACGCGGTGACCAACAAGACTGGACGGCCCTGCTCGCGGGCTCGACGCATCTCATTCAGGACTTCGACGCGATAGGGCAGGGTTTCTGGATCGACGGGCGAGTGCTCGGCAAGGTAGCGCTTGAGCTTGGGTCGGCCGTTGAGCAATGCAGCGAGCGCCCCCACGATCCGCCACGGACTCGTCCGGAGCAAGCCCAGAAGGCTCTCCGCGACGGTGTCGGTTGCGACCAGGGTCCCGTCGAGATCGACGCAAAGCGGCCTGCTTGTCGGGGTGGAGGGCGAGTCTGTGGGGGGCCTGTTCAAAATGCTCTTCTCAAAGACTGTTCAGCGCGCTCTCCAAACGCTCTCGCTTCTCGCGCAGCTCCGAGGCATCACGCTTCGATTTCTCGACCACGTCCTCGGGAGCCCGTTCGATGAAGCTCGGATTGCTCAACTTCCTCTCGACGACGCCGAGCTCCTTCTCGATTTTCTTCAAGTCGCGCTGGAGTCGATCTCGCTCCTTTTCGGTATCGATGACGTTCGGCACCGCAGCCCGAATGCTCGGATTGACGAAAACCGCTGCGTTGTCGAAATGAGCCCCGGGATCTTCCAGTTTGCTGCCATCCGCTTCGAAGCACATCGTGCCGCGTGTGAGACTCTCGATGGTCGACCGCTCAGCCTCGAGCACCGCACGCTTGGCTCCGTCGTCGGTGTGCCAGTGGATTCTCATCGGCTGACTCTTTGGGACGTCGTGCTCGGCACGGATCGTTCGAGCGCTGCCGACGAACGCCTGCACGACCTGGAAATCGCGTTCGGCCTCGCGGTCGATCTTCGCATCGACCAAGGCCGTTGGAAACCGGCTGACCATGATGCTTGCCTGCGCTTCCGGCCACTTCGGAACCCGCTGCCAAATCTCCTCGGTGATGTGCGGCATCATTGGATGCAAGGCGCGCAACACCGTCTCGAGCACGTGCACGAGGGTTTCTTCGGTCTCCCGAACCAGCTCGATGTCGCCGCTGTCCAGCGCCGGCTTACTCACCTCGAGGTACCAATCGCAGAGCTCGTCCCAAACGAAATGGTAGAGCGCACCGGAGGCCTCATCGAGGCGATAACCATCGAGGCCCGTCGAGGCGACGTCGAGCGCATGAAAGAGGCGTGACAGCACCCAACGATTTGCCAGCGCCTTGGGATGCGGGCATTCCTGGGACGCAGTGGCGGATGACGTGCTCAACCGCATGAGCGCATATCGGGAGGCATTCCAAAGCTTGTTCGCGAAGTTCCGATAGCCCTCGATACGCTTGATAGACAACGCAATGCGCCGCGACTGCGGCGAGTAGCTCAGCAGTGTCATTCGCAGCGCGTCAGCGCCATAGGCCGCGAAACCATCAGGGTAGGTCGCTCGCAAGTACTTGATGCCCGACTTCGTTGCGCCCGCCTTTTCGGCTTTTGCGATCAACTCTTCGACGCTCGCACCGTAGATCACGTCGAGTGGGTCGACCACATTGCCCTTCACCTTGCTCATCTTCTCGCCACGCTCGTCGGTCACCAAGCCTGCCAACAAGACACGGCTGAACGGAACCTCGCCCATGAAGTGCAGACCCATCATGATCATACGGGCGACCCAGAAGAAGAGGATGTCATACCCCGTCTCCATGTCTTGCGTCGGATAAAAGCGATTGAGCGCTGCCGTCTCGTCGGGCCAGCCCAGGGTGGAAAAGGGCCAGAGCCCCGAGCTGAACCAGGTGTCCAGCACGTCCTCGTCTTGTCGAATCGAGCGGGCACCGCACCCGCCACATGACACCGGGTCCTGGCGCGACACGGTGACATGCTCGCACTGGCTGCAGTACCAGGCCGGAATTGGGTGTCCCCACCAGAGTTGCCGGGAGATACACCAATCTTGGATGTTGCGGAGCCAGTGAAAGTAAGTCTTGCCCCATTCGGCGGGCAGGATCTGAATCTTGCCGTCTTTGACCGCCTCGATCGCCGGGCCAGCCAGGGGCTTCATCTTGACGAACCACTGCGTCGAGATCATCGGCTCGACGACTGCCCCCGAACGCTGCGAGCGCGGCAACGTCATCATGTGCTTCTTGCGGCCGCGAGCGAGCCCGAGATTGGCGAGCTCGATCTCGACCGCCTTGCGTGCCGCGAACCGATCGAGCCCCTGAAACGAGCCCGCGTTCTCGTTGAGTGTCCCGTCCAGATTGAATATGTTGATTTCCTCGAGCCCATGCCGCCTACCGGTGGCAAAGTCGTTCGGATCGTGCGCGGGCGTGACTTTCACGACCCCGGTACCGAACTCCGGGTGGACGAGCTCCCCGTCGAGGATGACCGGAATGAGCCGATCCACGAACGGATGGCGCACGTACTTCCCATGCAGATGCCGGTAACGTGGGTCGTCCGGATGAATCGCGACTGCAGTATCGCCGAGCATCGTCTCCGGGCGTGTCGTCGACACGACCACCTCACCGTCGCCGTCCGCCAGAGGGTATGCGAAGGCAAACATCGCGCCCTCGACGTTCTCCTCCTGCTCGACCTCGAGGTCGGAGAGCACCGTCTGGGACTCGACGTCCCAGTTGACGAGCCGGGTGTCCCGGTAGATCAATCCTTCTTCGTAGAGGCGTACGAACGCTTCGCGAACGGCCCGAACCATGTCGGGATCCATTGTGAATTTCGTTCGCGACCAATCGCACGAGGCGCCCATCTTTCGGAGCTGCTGTAGAATGCGGCCGCCGGATTCCTCCTTCCACTGCCAAACCCGTTCGACAAACTTCTCGCGACCGAGGTCCTGTCGCGTGAGGCCTTCGTTCTTCAGCTGCCGCTCCACGACGACCTGTGTGGCGATCCCGGCATGATCGATTCCGGGCACCCAGAGGGTGTTGTAGCCCTGCATCCGCTTGTGCCGGCACAGCACGTCTTCAAAGGTCGTCCGACACGCATGCCCCATGTGCAGCGAGCCCGTGACGTTAGGCGGCGGAATAGCGAGGGTATATGTGGGTCGCTGGTCGTCCGGGTCTTCGGAAGCCGAAAAGAAGCCGGAAACCTCCCAAAACTCGTACCAGTGCGCCTCGCTCTCGGTGGGCGAGTACTGCTTTGGCATCTCCTCGGCCTGTTCGCTCATTCGACCGACCGTGTGCGGTGAAATGGCGCGTCAGTCAAGCCTCAGTCGCCGACGAGACGGTGCAATTCCTCGCGGATCATCGCTTCGGCAAGCTCGGGAACGACCTCCCAAACCACGCGCTCGACGACCTCGGCGGAGAGCTTGAGGACGCCCTCGACTTGGTCCGGTGTCAGACCGAGCGTCTCGAGGCGCGCCACCACGGAATGAGAGAGGGCCTCGCTCGCCCCTGCAGCTTGGAGCGACGCAGCCGGAGAAGAGACCACCTTGGCGGCGGGTGCGGAGGAGCGCAGAGAGGGCGAGCCGGCGGGCGCGACGGAAACTTGCGTGCCGCTCAGCGGCGACCGGCTGGCTATCGGGGCCGAAGCCATCGGCGACGGAGCCATCGGGCGAGATGAGGGCCCGTTCATCGGTAGGGGCGGAGGCGTCGGATGGTAGGCACGTTGCGAGATCGGTCTGGGCGGTGTCGTCGCGGGGCGCGGAACCGGAATCGACGCCGCTTCGTAGAGAGCCTCGACCTGGCCCGCAAGATTGGTGGCTTTGTCGATCGCTTCCTGCGTGTCGAAGGGCTTCAGGATGTGGTCGTCGGCGCCAACCTCGGATGCGCGTGCCGCATCGAGCGGACGGTGCTGGCTCGCCATCAGAATCACGGCCGTGCCGGCCAGCTGTGGGTCGGACTTGAACGCGCGAGTCACCTCGTACCCGTCGATGCCCGGCAAGGAGGCGTCGATGAACGCCACGTCCGGCCCGAAGTCACGGCCGTGTTGGAGTGCGAGCTCCCCGCTGTCCACGGCGAGCAGCTCTGCGTCTTCCCCCGCAAACGTCATTTCCATGACCTTGCGCATGGTCACGCTGTCTTCGACGATCAGAATTCTCATCGACTCAAGCCCCGTTCACTTAGATGTATGCTCGGTGACATACGCGATCGATACCTTCCCGGTCAAGAAGCGGAGCGCCCGGTTTGACCTCGTTCTTGCCCGCCGGTAGGGAGCTCTCGTGCCTGTTTCGGACCCACGCCGGCTTTATCGCGACAGGGCCCCGAGAGCTCCGGAAGGCGCCTTCTCGCTCGAAGATCTGATCGCAGGAGCAGGTCCAATCGAGCTGGACATAGGTTTTGGCCGGGGTTTGTCGCTTTTCGAGCGTGCGGCAGCTTCTCCGGGTAGTCGGGTAGTCGGCATCGAAGTGAAAACCAAGCTCGCCTACAAGGTCGACCAGCGGCTGCGGAAGCATGGCGTTCGAAATGTGGCAATTTTGTGTGGAGATGCCCGTGAAATCTTGAAGAGGGCGCACCCTGACGGATCGGTTCAGCGGGTGGCACTGCACTTCCCGGACCCCTGGTGGAAGAAGCGGCACGGCAAGCGCCGGGTGATCGGAGAGGCGCTCCTGACGGAGCTGGCGCGTCTGATGAAGCCTGGCGGTCAGCTCTTCATCCAGACCGATGTCGAGGACCGGGCCGAGCAGTACGTTGGACAGCTCCGCCAAGTCCAAGGTTTCTCGCTCGCGGCAGAGGTGGGCTATGTCGACGCAAACCCCTTCGCGGCGCGCTCCAATCGGGAGAAGCGTGCCATCGACGATGGGTTGCCGGTTTGGCGGATCCTAGCCACGCGGGACTAGCTAGCGGAAGGCGAGGGTGTTGCAGGCACGCCGCGCGCGAGCCCTCAGGGCCTCTTGGCGCTCGTCGAGCGTCTCATCCGGCTCGTAGCCGGGGACGAAGTACCCGAGGTCGTCGACGATGTCGTAGAGCTCGTTGCCTTCTGCCAGGAGTCTGCAGTTCCTCTTCTGCAGCGCATCCACGATGCGAGGGAGCGCGTCGATGCTGTGAGGCTTGGTGT
>JBAVOF010000423.1:0-1882 GCA_049691835.1 Polyangiales bacterium | reverse complement strand
ATCCCCGGGTGATACCGGACGATTCACCGGCCGTAGCGAGCGCAACGAGATCGTCCATCTCATCGCACCGGAGGGCTGCGATCCGACGGGCGAGCTCGTCACGGTGACGGTCGATCAGCCCTACCGGCACAGCCTCTCCGCGTACATGAACGGAGCGGCCGGGCTGCGCGAACCCGGCAAACGCATGCGCCTCTCGGTGCTCGATGCGGGAGGGGTCGCCTGAGCACCGATTTATCCTGGGAGCGGTTACGCATCTGGCGCTTCGCGCTCCTGTACATGGCTCTCATCTTCCTGATCTCGTCGTTCGAGGTTCGTGTTCCCGGCCTCCGGCACATCCCGCTTCGTGACAAGGGCATTCACTTTGGCGAGTACGCGGTTCTCGGTTGGTTGTGCGCAGCGGCTTCGAGGCGCACCTGGCGGTCGGCGTCGGCCTGGCGCACGGCTGCGTTTGCGGTTTTCATCTCTGCGCTCTGGGGTCTTTCCGATGAGGTTCACCAGGCGCTCGTTCCTGGTCGTTCTCCCGAGCTCGCAGACTTCTTTGCCGACCTCGTCGGCAGCATTGCGGGCGCCGCCGCTTGGCATCTGTTTTCGAACAGAACTGTGAGCTAATGCACGGGAAAACGCCCGATGTCAGAGCGAGCGGCATTGACGATTCTTCGGCTCATATTTAGGTTCTAATGGTGAGGACCCGAGTGTTCTCACACTTTGAAATGCAATAGATTTTGCCGGCGGAACCCCCCCTATGTCCGCCGGTCACCCCCGCCCGGTCGTGTCTCCCCCCTCCAAAACGACCGGGCGACCCTTTTAATCGGGGCCACCGAGGCGGCTGCGCCGGTGGGGGGGTCGTGGCCTGGACGCGCCTCGGGCTGACTCCTACATTGCGCACGATGGCTTTCAGCGGAAGCACCGTGCGGGTGCTTGGTTTGCTCCTCAGTTCGTTACTGGTACTCGGCTGCGCGAGCCCTCAAAAACCCGGTGCGGAAAGTCCGAAGACCCGCGCTGAGGCCAGAGGATTCGTCGACCCGCTTCCTTCCTGGAACGAGACGCCGACCAAAGCGCAGATCACGGAGTTTGTCCGGTCGGTCACCGACCCCGACGGCCCCGCCTTCGTGGCGCCGGAAGCCCGGATCGCCACATTCGACAACGACGGGACTCTCTGGGTCGAGCAGCCGATGTACGCTGAGATGGCGTTCGCGATTCATCGCGTGAAAGACCTGGTGCACGTACATCCGGAATGGAAGACCCAGGAGCCGTTCAGGGCGGTCATCGAAGACGACGAAGACGCGTTGATGGCCGCGGGCATGCACGGCGTCCTCGAAATCATCGTAGCTTCACACACTGGGATGACCGCAACGTTGTTCGATAGCATCGCAACCGAGTGGGTCCGGGAGGCGCGCCATCCCAAGTTCGGCGAGCTCTACACCGAGCTCGCGTATCAACCGCAGATCGAGCTCCTGCGCTACCTCGAAGCCAACGGCTTCAAGACCTTCGTCGTGTCCGGCGGAAGTGCGGAGTTCATACGCACGTTTACGGAGCAGGTCTATGGAATCCCGCGCGAGCGGGTGGTCGGATCTTCGATCGAAACCCGATACGAGGTGCTGGCTGGCAAGCCCTCGCTCCTGCGCCGTCCGGAGATCAGCTTCGTCGACGACAAGGCCGGTAAACCCGTTGGCATCTACCAGCACATCGGTCGAGCTCCGATTCTCGCATTCGGCAACTCGGATGGAGACTTGGAAATGCTGCAGTGGACCACGGGCGGCGGCGGGCCACGTCTCGGGCTCATCCTCCATCACGATGACGCCAAGCGCGAGTACGCGTACGACCGGGAGAGTCGGGTTGGCAAGCTCGACCGCGCCCTCGATGCAGCCGGGCAGTCTGGTTG
>JBAVOF010000422.1:0-3776 GCA_049691835.1 Polyangiales bacterium | reverse complement strand
AGTGGTCTTCGGGACCGACTCGCAGCACCGGGTAACTGCCCGCCGCATACAACTCCAGGGCACGCAGTGAATGCAGGAGGCCCGGAGCGCCGAACTGGAGAACCGGATCGGCAAAGGACAGGTTCTGGGTGAACTCCCCGATGACGGACGCCAGGCGGTAGTTGGCTGCGCCCGACAGGAACAATACCTTTGCGTTGTTGAAGAAGTTGCCGAGCTCGTGCTGGGCCGAGCGCAACGACCACTCCTGTACGATCTCCCGAAGTCGCGCGCCGGTACTCACCAGGGTATCACCTGCCAGTTTTTCGAGCCCGGCTGTGTCGCGCTGATGAAAATAGCGGGTTCCCACAGAGTAGTGGTCGTGGACCAAACCGAGCCCGATGGCATCGACCTTGTCCCGCCACTCGATGACGAGCTTCTGGGCTGCCTTGAAATCGTTGTCCGTGCCAATACGCACGACTTCGAAATCGTGGCCGAGGAATTTGGCCCTGAAGTTACAGTCGAGGCTGAAGGGACCCAGGCTGATGCTGGCGATCTTTTTCATGGGTGCTTTTCCCGCGCTGTGAAAACCAAGTGCCTAAGTTACAGGCTTCCCGTCGCCAGAACCAGTGACCATATAGGTGAGCGACCGGCAGCGCAGAGAGCCTCTCAGGCAGGGAACATCTGCCTTGCGCCAGGACTCCCGGCGGTCGCCAGCACGGATTTCACCCGGGAAACGGACCGCGTCATGCGGATCGAGGGGTCGCCGTCCTCGCCGGTCTCGATCTCCTTTGACCGAGGAAGGCGCGGTAGCGGCGCGATTGGGCTTCGACCGTTCAGCCACCACCCGCTCGGCCGCCACTCGGTTGCAAGTCAGGCCGTCACCAGCGGCCACTCGATCGAGGCCGTGCAAGCACAACTCGGACATCGTTCCGAGCAAAGCTCGCAGCGGTAGTTGCGGCATAACTGGTCGAAGACAGAAGGGGAACATTGCTCATGAACGGGTTCAGGTCGTCTTCTCCGGAAATAGACCTGGCATCCATCGGGACGCGAGCTCGGCCGGGAACGCGATGTGGAGAGGCGAGCGTGGGCCGTTGGACGCGAGCACTCGGCGTTCTGTCAGCGCTGCAACGACGCGCCGTGCGTGACGGTCGCTGACGCCAAGCACGTCTGCGACTTCGCCCCGTGGAAGCTGTCCTCGGAAAAGCACGGCTTCAAGGACGCTGCCTGCCTTCTCCGGAATCTCACCGAGGCGTATCTCCTCCTCTACCCACAGCAGGATATGTGCGCGCAGCCGGTTTGGTTCGACCAGCCCTTCCATGAAGGAGACCTCATCAAGACAGGTCTCGAGGAAGAACTGCGTGAAGCTGGCAAGGGCCTCCTCGCTCAAATGGCCGCGCCCATCCAGGTCGTTGCGGCGCTCGAGGTCGCAGGCGGCAAGATGGCTCTTGTAGTCAGCGACGCGTCTGGCAAAACCTCTTGCCACAGACCAGACGCCGCCGGTGTCGAGCGCTTCAAGCAGTGTGGCGTGTGAGACGAGCCTTGCCACGCGGCCATTGCCATCAAGGAATGGGTGAATCCATAGCAGCCTATGATGGGCTGCGGCGGTGCCTAGGATCGTGCCTGCCCTACCCGTGTTCGAATAGACCTCCTCGAAGCGGTCGAGGAAACGAGGCACGGCACCGGGGCTGATGGGAACGTGGCGGCCGACTGTGACGTCCCTGTCGCGTAGCTCACCGGGAACTACCTTGATGCGCTCTTTCGTATCGAGCTCCTCCACCCAGAGCAGCTCTTCCGGCAAACCTTCACAGAAGCGTCGGTGGATTTCGCAGATCCCGTCTGCCGAGAGCTCTTTTCCATGTAGTCCCCCGCCCTCGTCGATCCACCGCTGGACCGCGATGTGGGCCTTGGCTTCCAGCTGCAGATTGCGCGTCCTGGGCTCAGCGCTGTAGCCGTTGTTCAATGCCCGTTCGATGTCGACTGGATGCGTATCGTGGCCTTCGATCCGGTTGCTGTAATAGCAGTTCATGGCCCGAACGAGGTCGGCCAGTGGCTTGAGAACGCCCTCGGGCAGACTGCGCCGAAACCCCGCCGAGCGGGAGGCGAGCTCTACGGCCAGGTCGTCGAGTCGAGCCTTGTGCGGCGAGCCGTCGGGTACGAGCATAGGCTCCATCAGTCCGGTGGATTCGCCTCGATCTACGGCCGGCTTGATGTCCGCATCAATGTCCGCTTTAGACTTGCCCATAAGTGCAGCTATAACATGTGGTTAGCTCTCCTCAAAACAAGCAGATGTCCGCAAAAATGTCCGCTCCTATGGCCTGTCGCAGCGTGAGCTGGCGCTCGAAAACCTCGCCTCGCGACAGCAGCTAGCCATTCTGAAGCGCAAGACCAGGCGCCCCAAACTGAACGACACGGACCGCGCATTCTGGGTAGCGCTATTGCGTCTGTGGACAGGCTCGCAGAGCGCCCTGATCCTCGTAAAACCCGAGACCGTGATCGGTTGGCATCGCAGGGGCTTTCGGCTCTATTGGACCTGGAAGAGCCGAAACCGAGGCGGTCGTCTCCCGAAGGATGTGGAGATCCGGTCACTGATCCGTCGAATGGTTCGCGAGAACCCGACTTGGGGAGCGCCTCGCATCCACGGCGAGTTGCCCATACTCGGCTTCAACGTCTCAGAAGCCACCGTGTCGCGCCACATGCCCCGTCGGCGAAAGCCACCGTCGCAGACCTGGCGTTCGTTTCTCCACCACCACGTCAATGACCTGGTCTCCATCGACTTCTTCGTCATGCCGACGGCCACGTTTCGCGTCCTTTATGTGTTCCTCGTCCTTGAGCACGAGCGCCGGCGCATCGTGCACTTCAACGTCACTGAGGGGCCGTCCGCCCTGTGGGCAGGTCAGCAACTAATCAACGCCTTTCCCTACGATTCGGCGCCGAAGTATCTCACCGGGACCGAGACAAGATCTACGGCGCGAACTTCGTTCGTCCTGTGCATGCAATGGGAATCGAGCAGGTCCTGCCCGCGCCCCGGTCTCCGTGGCAACACCCCTACTGCGAGCGCGTGATTGGGACTCTTCGGCGGGACTGCCTCGACCACGTCATCGTGATCGGAGAGCAGCACCTACGGCGCATCCTGCGCACATACCTCGACTACTATGCATGGATCCCGAACCCAGCTCGCGCTCGACAAGGACGCTCCGCAGCTCCGCAAGCCCGAGTCCACCGACCAAGGGAAGGTCATCGCTCTCCCGATGGTCGGCGGACTGCATCATCGCTACACACGATGCGCAGCCTGAGAGGGAGTCTCGGTCCCACAACGAACGGCGGGCATGAGCTTGAGCTGCGCGCAATGCGCGGGGGCGAAAGTGGATGCCGCGCTCGACTCGCACATGTCCAGCCGTCGCCAACGCGCGTGAGGACTCGAGCTCTATCCGCTTGGTCACCTTCGCGATCATGCCGGCTGTGATCTCGCGACGGATGACGTTCTGAGGAACGACAACTGGTGGTCGATGAAGCTCCGGTTTGGGCTGACGCTCAACAGGGGGAACACCGACCAGTTGACGTACGACATCAATTTCAACACGCGTCGAGAGGACGATCTCACTCTCCTGGACATGAACTACAATGCGAACTTCGGTCGAACGGACGGAGTTCAGAACGTCAATCGACACTTGGGCGAGCTCAACTTCAAGGTATTTGTCTCGAAGCGTTGGTTTCTCACACCGGCGTTCGGCCAGCTGTTCTTGAGGTACAAAGACGACAGCTTGGTCACGGGGGCTAACCCACAAAGCGACGTGTTC
>JBAVOF010000421.1:0-3664 GCA_049691835.1 Polyangiales bacterium | reverse complement strand
GCGCGACATTGTGGCAAGCGCAGCAACGGCTCGACCCCGGACTCGCCTACGCGGTCTTCTCGTTCCAGGAGCGCTTCCTCGAGTTTGCACGGCGCCAAGCGCATCAGCGACGCGAGCGCGAGGCAATCTTCAGCTACGATGATCTACTCGCGCTGGTCTACGCGCCCTTCGATGCGTCCCGCACGCCCAACGCGTCGTTCGATCGGGACCTCATCGCGAAGACAATCTCGACAGTGTATCCGCTGGCTCTCGTCGACGAGTTCCAGGATACCGACTCGGTTCAATACGGCATCTTCAGATCGGTGTACCGGGAGTCTTCAGCGATCTACGTAGGCGATCCCAAGCAAGCGATCTACGCGTTCCGCGGAGCGGACATATTCTCGTACATTCGTGCGGTGAGTGACGTTGGCGACCGCGTGTACGCGCTGAGGACCAACCGGCGCTCCGACCCGGGCGTCGTGCGTGCGATCAACGCGATGTTCTCTTTGCGGAAGCCCCCATTCATTCTCCAAGGGATTCCAATGCAAGACGCAATCGCTCATCACCAGAAGAGCCGATCGTCCTTTGCTTCGGCGATGGAGCTGGTGTTCGTGGATCAAGACCACCTCAAAGGATCGATCGCCGCAGCCGTTGCACCGATCGTCGCCAACGAGATCGCCATACTGCTCGACTCGAACGACGAGGTCGAAGGCCGCCCCGTCGAACCGGGTGATATCGCCGTGCTCTGCCGTAGCAACGAGCAGGCCTTGGCCGTGACCGGGGCGCTGAGAACACTCAATATTCCCGTTTCGCTCGATGGTGGCGCGAGCGTACTGGACACGGGTGTCGCATCAGAGCTGAGCGCCGTGCTCGACGCTGCTCTGGCACCGGCCGACTCTTCACTGGTGCGCCGGGCGCTTCTTACGTCGCTGCTGGGAGTCTCTCCTGGTGAGCTCGAGGTCATGATCGACGAGGTTTGGTCGGGCTGGGTCTCCCGATTCCGGCACTGGAACGAGACTTGGCACGGGCAGGGCGTGGTGCGTTTCGTCGAAGACATGCTCGGCTGCACGGGGGCGGAAGCAACTCTGGCCAGGCATCCCGCGGGTCGCCGCATGTTGACCGACCTGCTTCACATCGAAGAGCTCTTGCTCCGAGGCGAGCGAGAACGCCGGCGCGACCCAGTTGCACTGATGCGCTGGTTCCGTCGCCTGAAAGAAGGAAACCACGAATCGAGCGGTGTCGGCGCCCGCGAGGAGCTGCAACAGCGCCCCGATGCCGAGTCCGATGCCGTCCAGGTTTCGACGATTCACAAGAGCAAGGGGCTGGAGTATGGTGTCGTATACTGTCCGTTCACTTGGAGCGCGAAGCAGACGGACGTCGCGGTGAAGTTCCACGACGAGCAAGGCGGCTTGAAGGTCGACCTTGGGTCGAGCGATTTCGAGCACCACAAGGAAATCAGTAATCGAGAGGAGGCATCCGAAGCCCTGCGCCTACTCTACGTCGCCGTGACCAGGGCAAAGTATCGCTGCACGCTCTTCTGGGGTCGTGCCGCGAATTGGAAGAAGTCCGCCCTCGGCTACCTGCTTCACGGCTCGGAGGGCTTGGACAAGCTCGATCAGCAAGAGATGTGGAACGACGTGTTGGCGTTCGCGAAAGCCTCGGGCGGAGCAGTCGCTTGCCGTTCACCGCAGACGGCGCGAGCCACGCCGCGACGCCAAGCCCCTCAAAGCAGAGATCTCGGCAGGCGAGAGCAGACCCGCACGTACAGTCATGCGCCGCGCATCGCAAGCTTTACGAGTCTCACGGGGCACGACGAGAAGATGCCGGTACCTCGGACGGCAATGGCTCCCGCGGATTGTCCCTCGGCGCTGTTCGCGGATCTCCCTGGCGGCACGCGCACGGGTCTGCTGCTGCACGCCATCCTGCAGCACGCCGATTTTCAGGAGCTCGACGGAGATGAAACCAGCCGGCTGATAGCAGCGCAGCTCCACGCATTCGGCTTCGACACCGCGCTAGCACCAGTGGTCCAGAGAGATTTGATTCGAGTCGGGACAACCCCGTTCAGCCCCGATCCTGAAATGCCGCGGCTGGTCGACTTGCACCGGGACCGTCAGCTGCGCGAGCTCGAGTTCATGCTTTGCGTCGACCAACCCAAGCTCCAGGGTCTCGCTGGGCTCTTGAAGCGGCACGGCGCTGAGACTCGCACTCCTCGCTATTACGAACGCCTCGCAGAGGTGAGCTCGCAAACCCTGCAACGCTTCCTGCGTGGCTACATGGACCTGATGTTCGAATGGCAGGGACGGTGGTACGTCGCTGACTACAAGTCGAATTCGCTACCTGCGTACGAAGCTGGGACGGTCGGTGAAGCGGTGCAACGAGAGCACTACGTTCTGCAAGGTCAGCTCTACTCAGCGGCTGCTCACCGATACTTGCAGCAACGGGTCCGAAACTATGCTCCGGAATCCCATTGGGGCGGTGTCTTCTTCCTGTTCCTGCGCGGCATGCACGGGCCGGAGCGTGGGGGCGCCAGCGTCTTTTATGATCGGGCATCGACAGAGCTCTTGACGGGCATCGACCGCTGGCTGGGAGGAGGCGATGATTCTCGCTGATCTCCAGTCGCGCGGTCTCGTTGAGCTGCTGGACGTGGAGCTAGCACGTGCACTCGGGCGGATGACCCGGGTCGCCAGCCCCGAGGTCGAGCTTGCGATTGCGCTGACGAGCCGCAATGTGCGTCGCGGTCATGCTTGCTTACCTCTGGGCTTGACGTCGGCCGAGATCTGGCCAGGAGAGGTTGCTCCCCTGGACCTGCTACCAGATCCATCGCGGTGGAAGGATGCCCTCGCGAAGAGCTCGCTCACCCATGCGGGCCCGTTGGTCCTCGACGCCTGCAACCGTCTCTACTTTCAACGGTTCTGGCAACTCGAACAGGACATCGCCAGGGGGCTCAGGTCGCGATCCGCTGAGCCTCCGATCATCGCTGAGGACGCGCCATGGCTCCAGGCCTCCCTCGATAGGCTCTTTCCTGGGCCGCCGGATGCGCCCCCACGCCGAGCGTCCGCCAACGCGCTGCGGCACCGTGTCTCTCTTCTTTGCGGTGGGCCGGGCACCGGAAAGACTTCCACCGTCGCGGCCATCGTCGCGCTGATCATCGAAGGCCGTCTGCGCGAAACGGGAGTGGCGCCCAAGGTGATGCTGCTCGCTCCGACAGGGAAATCTGCCGCTCGCTTGGGGGAGGCGGTGCGAGGGGCCAAAGCTCGAATTCAGGCCTCGGACCAGATACTCCGACAGATCCCGGAACGCGCGTCTACGCTGCATCGCGCGCTTGGAATGCAACGCAATGGGGTGGTGTTTCGACGGTGCATTGATTTTCCGCTGGAGGCAGACGTGATCGTCGTAGATGAAGCCTCGATGATCGACCTTAGCTTGATGCGACAGTTGCTCGACGCGACGCCGGCGCAAGCGACGCTGCTGATCGTCGGTGACCCCGATCAACTCACCTCGGTCGAAGCGGGCTCGGTGCTTCGCGATCTGGTCACCGCCAACGCACATACCTGGTGGGGCGGACGAGTCACCCATCTGACCAAGACGCATCGCTACGATGACAATCATGCGCTCGCCAAGCTCGTCGGTGCGATGCGGAACGGCGACGGCGCGCTGGTCGAAACCTTGCTAGGGAGCCGGGGAG
>JBAVOF010000420.1:0-4020 GCA_049691835.1 Polyangiales bacterium | reverse complement strand
CCTTAGTGCAATACGTTCGCCTCTTCGTCGGCCGCCTTCGAGGAGTACCCTGGCTTCGTGCCTCCATGCCAAGAATGAAGAATCACCCCAGGGGAAGTCGGGTTGCTAAAGCGGCAATGGGATTTCCCGTTGTGGCTCTCGGCGCATCCGCCGGTGGCCTAGAGCCCTTGAGGGCTTTCTTCTCTCACATGCCCGCCGACAGCGGACTGGTGCTTCTGTTCGATTGCATCGTACAAGGCCCGCAGCTCCGCTTCGCTCAGGGTTTCTTTGCGGAGCAATTGCCCGGCACCGTCTTCCAGGGCGTCGCGCTCCTCACGGAGGATGGCGAGTGCGTGGTCGAACGCACTTTGAACCATCGCGCGGATCGCGTTGTCGATCTCGCGCGCCGTGTCGTCGCTATAGTTCCGTGCCCGAAATGGGGAGGCGGCTTCCCCTAGGAACACCGAGGCCTCGCTTTCGTAGGACACGTGACCGAGCTCGGGGACCATCCCATAGCGAGTCACCATGCTCCGTGCGATGTCGGTCACTTTGGCCAGATCGTCCGCCGCGCCCGTCGAGAGATGGCCGAAAATCAACTTCTCGGCGGCACGACCGCCCAACAGAACGGCCATCTTCTCTTCCAATTCTTCGCTAGTCATCAGGAAGCGATCCTCGATCGGCCGTTGCATCGTGTATCCCAGGGCCCCGACTCCTCGCGGAATGATCGACACCTTGTGCACTGGATCGCAGTGTTTACACATCAGCGCCACCAGGGCATGCCCCATTTCATGGTATGCGACGACCTCCCGCTCGCTCGGGTTCAGAAGCCGGTTCTTCTTTTCAAGACCCGCCACGATGCGCTCCAGGGCCGCGGTAAAATCCTCCAAGGATACTGCCTCGGCACCCCGTCGCGTCGCCACGAGCGCAGCTTCGTTGACGAGATTGGCGAGGTCGGCGCCCGTGAAGCCAGGTGTGAGCGCGGCTACGGTTTCCAGCTTCAACTCGGCCGCCAGCGCCACGTTCTTGACGTGCACCTGAAGAATCGCCGTTCTGCCAGGGCGATCAGGACGATCGACGAGCACCTGGCGGTCGAAGCGACCTGCGCGCAGAAGGGCGGGGTCCAGGATTTCAGGGCGGTTCGTTGCGGAAATGAGCACGATCCCCGTCGATGCGTCAAACCCATCCAGCTCGACCAGCAGCTGATTGAGGGTCTGTTCCTTCTCGTCCGTCCCTCCGGAAAACGGCTGAGCGTTGCGCGCCCGACCGAGAGCATCGAGCTCGTCGATGAAGATGATGCAAGGCGCTCTTTGACGGGCCTGGTCGAATAGATCCCGCACGCGTGCAGCGCCCACACCCACGAACATCTCGACGAACTCCGACCCGCTGATCGAGAAGAACGGCACCCCTGACTCTCCGGCAACGGCTCTTGCCAAGAGCGTCTTGCCGGTGCCGGGTGCGCCTACGAGCAGAATCCCGCGGGGCATTCGGGCGCCCAGACGACCATATGACTTCGGGTCCTTGAGAAACGCGACGACCTCCTGCAGCTCTTGTTTGGCTTCATCGACGCCAGCGACGTCCGAGAAGGTCACTCGAGTATCGGTCTCCATGTAGATCTTCGCCCTGCTCTTACCGACCGACATCAGGCCGGCGCCTGGACCGCCCATCCCTTCCATCCGCCGGCTCAAGAATAACCAGAATCCGATCAGCAGCAGCAGCGGGAACAGCCACGACATGAGCGATCTCAGGATCGTGCTCTGCTCTTCTTTCGAATACTCCACTCCGCGGCCTTGGAGCGTTTTCGCCAGTTCGAAATCGACTCGGTTGGTCAGAAAGCGCGTCTTTCCGTCGATAGGCTCGCTTAGCTCGCCTCGTAAGGTGTCGTCCGTGACCACGACCTCCTTGACCTTTCCGTCTTCTAGGAGCCTTTCGAACTCGCTGTATGGAATAGGGGCGACGGTCTCGTGTGTTTCCCAGATCTGGAGCAACAGTGACGCTCCAACGATGGCAGCAAGAAGATAGAGAACGCCCATCCGGGGCATCGGCCTTCTCCGCCTGGGATCGCGGTCTTTGCTTGGCATTGCGCTTCGAATAAGCGTAGCACTTGGTTTTCATTGGACTAGCGATTGCGCTCACGCAGTTCACCTTGAAATGCGACGTTCGACGTCCAAACTCTAGGCAAGATGGGTTCGATTCCGCGCGCCAGCGAGCAGGCCGGGGAGCTCATGATGGGCTTCGCCGAGCGCACCGGGCTCACTTCCAATTTGCCAAAGCGGCGCTACCTGTGGACCGACGCGTTTGCGGTGTGCAATTTCATCGGTCTAGCGCGGGCCACAGGCGAAGATCGCTACACGAGTCTCGCGCTGCGGTTGGTCGATCAAGTCCATCACGAGCTCGGGTCTTATCGCTCTGATGATTCACGAACCGGATGGATCAGTGGCATGAGTGAGCGGGAAGGCGAGTTCCACCCCACTCGAGGCGGGTTGCGCATCGGCAAAGAGCTCCGGGAGCGAGGTGTCTCGGAATCCTTCGACGAGAACTTGGAGTGGCATCGGGACGGCCAGTATTTCCATTACTTGACCAAGTGGATGCATGCCCTGGACCAGTTGGCCCGTTGGACGGGGCGAGTACAATTCAACGAATGGGCGCGTGAGCTCGCGAGCGTGGCCCACGATGCTTTCGTCCATGCAACCCGAGACGGCCGACGGATGGTTTGGAAGATGAGCAGCGATCTATCGCGACCGCTCGTCGCCTCCATGGGGCAACACGATCCCATCGATGGGTTCATCACCTGCATCCAGCTACAAATGACGAAGTCGGAATTGCAGCCCGCTGCGACGGAACCGCGTTTGCAGACTGCTGCGTCGGATTTCCTGCGCATGACGGTCGGCCAAGACTGGGCTACGAGCGATCCACTGGGACTCGGTGGCCTGCTGACGGATGCGTCTCGCGTTGCCCAGCTCATTCATCGCGGAGCGGTCGAGCTCGGCGATTTGCTAGAGAGCTTGCTCGCTGCCACCCTGCGCGGCCTTGCCCGGTATTCGCGGCGAGACGATCTGATTCGATCGGCTTCCGAACGTCTGGCCTTTCGCGAGCTTGGCCTCGCGATCGGGATTTCTGCAATCGAGCTGATCGATGAGAACTTCATGACCGAGAGCCATCCGGTCTCGAACAGCGCAGAAGTTCGACATCAGATTGAAGCACTCCGATCCTATGCCCCGCTCGCCGCGGCGATCGAGTCCTTCTGGCTCGACCCTGACCATCGCGACACGAACAACTGGTCGGAGCATCGCGACATCGATGACGTGATGTTGGCCACCAGCCTCGTTCCGGCCGGTTTCCTACTCATCGGTGCCGTCACCCCGCGGGCTACGGGCGCGCCAACAGGCGCTTCAGCTCGGGCCAAGGACGTGAATTGATGATGTCATCGGGCCCTAGCCACCCGCGCCGGGCCTGATCGATACCGAATCGCATGAGCTCGAGCCCGTCTGCGCTGTGTGCATCGGTGGAAATCGCCACCTTCAACCCCATCTCCTTTGCCATCCGGCAATTCACATCGTTGAGATCCAGCCGGTCGGGTTGCGCATTGAGCTCCAGGTAGCAGCCGCGCTCCAGTGCCGCGGACATGATGCGCTGCATGTCGATGTCATACGCATCCCGTTGCCCGATCAAACGTCCCGACGGATGCGCCAGAATACTGAAATGGGGATTGTCCATCGCGCGAATCACACGTTCGGTCTGCTTCTTTCGATCGAGGTTGAACCCGACGTGCACCGCGCAAACGGTGAGGTCCATTTCTCCCAACACATCGTCGCTCAGGTCCAGCTTCCCGTCTTCCAGGATGTCCACTTCCACACCCTTCAGAGCTACGATTCCACGTACTTGCTGGTTCAAGCGATCGATCTCCCCGAGCTGTCGTCGAAGGCGCTTTTCGTCCATCCCATGGGCGATTCTCATTCGCTTCGAATGATCTGTGATCGCGATGTACCGATGACCGAGTTGTTTTGCGGATTCGACCATTTCCCGGAGCGAGTGATTGCCGTC
>JBAVOF010000419.1:0-1792 GCA_049691835.1 Polyangiales bacterium | reverse complement strand
GCCATACGTCGGTCACGTCACCGGCGTTGGCTGCTATCTCTGCGAGCCACATCCCTGTGGAAAGGTCGCAGACAACGACACGGGAGTGCCTTGGCTGATGCACTCCTTCGAAACCGCGGCATAGTCCTCAGCCATGCGCGTAGTTTCCTCCGTCCAGGCTTCATCGGTCTCTGGCGGAATGTGGAGCACGTACGCAGCGTTCCCGAGACGTGACAAGGGTCCGGGCGATAAGTCGATGCCGGGCTCGTAGCAAATCGATGTGTCTTCGATACACTCGCGCACGTTCCCGGCCGACCTCGCATCGATCCGATAGCGCTCAACAAGGGCCGTGTCGTCCACAAGTTCGACAAGGCGGGCATGGCGCTCGGTTGTGATTGCGTACTGCTTCCACTGACCCGGCACGTCAGTCGCAGCAACCGCCAGGTCGACCACCTGACAAAGGACGTTCGGAGGTTCCATAACGACCAAACCGGTCCGCTCGCCGTTGGCACTCAGCGAGTAGAATGAATACGATCCCAAAGTCCCATCCACCGTCGTGTGGCCGCACGCCATCAGCATCAAAAACAGGCTTAGGAGGGTATGGCGTCTCATACTGGTCTTCCAATAAAAGCTACCAATAGTATTGTACAGGTCTACCCCCAACACTAGGAAGCCACAAGCAAAACTGTGAATTGACCCGGGAACTGCACCGTGCCACACGAAGAGTAACGCGCGATGGGCGTGAGCCGAAACGCTAGACAACACGACGACCCCGGCGCGGGGGAGCCATTCCCCGCCGACGCGATCGCCTCGGCGAGGCTGCTGACGTCGCAGAGGCCTGCTCTGCTTTCGTCATCCAACTCTCGTTCCTGTGCCTTGAAGAGTATAGGTTTGGTAGGCGAGCTCGACCCCGAGCGTGGAAACGTCAACGATCGTGCGGTCGACGAGGTTCTGAGGAGGCACACCCCGCGATTCACGTCTCCGATCTCACGTGGCGGCGCTTTCTCCGGGCGACCCCCGCCGGGCGCGCTTGGCGGCGTCGGCGAAGCGCTTTGCTTCTTCGAGCCAGGCGAGACGCTGTGCCGGGGTTAGTTTGATCCACGCTCGCCGCTGCTCGGCTTCGTGGCGCTTCCAACCGTCCTCATGCGTCTTGGTCATCGTCCTCGAGTCTAGCACGGGCGATCTCCTGCAAGCTTTCCAGATCGTCGAGGTCCCTCGGCCGCCCGGCGTTTCGCTTGAGAAGCTGCAGGTCGGCGAAGCCGACCACGTGCACGGTCGTGCCGTCCGGCAGCACCGCGTCCATCCGCCGTTCCCACGCCTCGTCGAAGTCGAACGGTTCCTCGACGAACAGATCGACTTCGGTGCCCGGATGGGCCGGGCTCCACAAAGAGAAGACCATCAGCCCCTTGTCGTCAACCCAGGTGTTTCGGATCTTGGCGTTGGCGAAGTCGGAGAGGGGTGCCGGCGCGCGGGCTTGGTACTGCAGGCCTTCGAGGGCCGCGACCGCGGCTCGTGTGTTTGCCACATCCAGATCTAGAACGAGATCGAGATCGGCGGTGAATCTGAGATGACCATGGAGCACGACGGCGACCCCACCCACGACGAGGTAGCGCACTTGGGCCTCGTCGAGGGCTCGGAATATCGTCGAAAGCGCGTCACCGGACACCCCGCCATCGTAGCATGACGTCTGCCACAGGTGCGCCCACGTCCCGCGGCTTCAGGCGCTACGCCGCCACGACCGCCTCCATCGCCACCCCGGATTCCACCGGACAACGCTGTGCGTATCCGGCCCCCGCAACCAATGAAGTTGTGT
>JBAVOF010000418.1:0-2322 GCA_049691835.1 Polyangiales bacterium | reverse complement strand
GCAACGCAGTCAATCCGAGAATGCAACCGATGTTGAAGATATTGGAGCCGACCACGTTTCCCATGGAGAGGCCGGGCCTTCCCTCAAAGGCAGCCTGCACGGAAACCACGAGCTCAGGCATCGAGGTCCCGGCCGCTACGACCGTGAGCCCCACGACCGCCGGCGCGACTCGCGCAAGCAACGCGATACCGCTTGCGCCCCGCACGAGGGACTCGGCGCCGCCCATGAGCAAGAGGAGGCCTAAGAGCAAGAGTAGCGAGTCGATCAGCATCCTGAGAGCACCCCCGGTCGGACCTCAAGCACGTAGCAGTGGCACGCCTGGCTGCAACGCTACAGAGCTCGCGCAGCCGAAGGCGTTGAGCGCAGCAAACGGATTGGGGACATCTGCGATCTCCTCACGGATCTGTCCAGGTGCCGGGGGCGGGATTCGAACCCGCACGTGTTGCCACGGGCGATTTTAAGTCGCCTGCGTCTGCCATTCCGCCACCCCGGCGATGCCGGGAGCATCACCTCAATGAATGAGCTCGTCCACCCGACGTGGCATTCGGGGGCCCGGGTGCTCGGGGCCGGTGTCGACGATCTGATTCCTACCGTCGACGAGGACCACTTTGGGCCGGTGGACTCGGGCCGCCTTGTCCGTCATCTCGCCAAACGTGGCGATGATCGCGACATCTCCTGGCCTCATGTGGTGCGCGGCAGCGCCGTTGACGCAAACCACGCCTGAGCCTCGCGGGCCTTCGAGCGCGTACGTCGCGAGCCGTGTGCCCCGAGTTACGTTCCAGATTTGGACTTCCTCGTGCTGTAAGATGCCGGCGGCATCGAGGAGATTCGCGTCGATCGTGACGCTACCTTCGTAGTCCAAGTCAGCGTGTGTGATCGTAGCTCGGTGGATTTTTCCGAGGAACATTCGTCGGCGCATGTTTTGAACCTCCGTAGCGTCTCGACGTGAGTACGCTCAGATGCTGCAGAAGATTAACCTCGGGGGACCGGGGTGGCAACCGATCGCGGCATCTCCGAGCACCACGCCGAAAATCCAACGAATTCACGCAGAAGGCGCGACGATGAACTCTAGCCCAAGTACATGACCATCCGGTCGCGCCTGGGCCCAAACCACCCTGGCGTGCTCGATCGTCTCGTGGTTCGGTGCCGTCCGAACACGAAGCGTGCAGACGTGGTCGACGGGGACCCCAGTGTCGACGGCAATCCGAAGGCCGCCCACGCTGGCGTTTATCGCCAAACCCGAACCCCGCGCCGGGGTCAAGAGCTCGATGTCCGCATCCAGCGCCCAGCGACGAAAGCGTCGACGCGCGCCGCGATGTACCGCGGCGTCCGCGCCGCCCCTCGGCAGAATCGAAGAGAGCCTATCAACAACGGGTGTCACGACACTGGGGAATGTATCGGAGGGGGTGCAACTTGGCCAGCGTTTTCGTGCCGCATTCGCTGCAAGATCGATCGGGCACCGACCCTTCAGGGGGAGACGCGCCGCGCAGTTGTTCGCTCACGCACCAAAGCACGCGGAGCGCAAGCGATCGATCGTGGCGCTGAGGCGCGCGATCGCCCCGCTGGACCGGGTCCCGTACCAAAAGAGGTCTTTGCCGTCCACGAGCTCGGTGACGATCGGGTGTGGTGCACCGAGCTCTGCGAACGCGTCGAGATCGGACTGGTTGAACGCGTAGGGTTCGTCGGGAAGCAACGCAGCGCGGGCGCCTCGCTCGACTATCTCTTGCAGGCGAATCCGGGGGTACCTCGTATCCCGCCCCGCGACCCGCTCGTGACTCCAAGCCCTCGCCTTGCCGAGGTCAGCGGCCAACGGATAACGCCGCTCTCGTTCGGAAAACACATTGCGCGCGCCACAGAGATCGAGAATGTCGCTGGCATACGCACCACCATCGAAGGTCATCCAAGGGTCTTTCCAGATGGGAACGAAGATCGGCACCGGCGCGGCTTGCCCGGCGCGTTCCGATTCGCGACGAGCATCACGGCAGAGCGCGAGTGGCCTCGCTGTCTCCGGGTCGATGCCCAGCAGCGCACAGAGTGTTTCGAGATATTCGAGCGACTGGTCGACCGTGCATGGAAAGCTGACATGGACCGGCAGCCCCGCGGCGACTAGCGCTTGCACCTGCGGACGGCTGTTCTCCTCTTTGTTGGCGAGCACCAAATCGGGACGCAATGCCTTGACGGCCTCCACGTCGAATCCCTTGGTTCCACCGATGGATGGTATCCCTTCGACGAGGCCGACCGGTTCGACACAGTAGTCGGTTCGGCCGACGAGCCGTTTCACACCGACGAGATCGGCCACCGAGACCGGCTCGCTCGGAACGA
>JBAVOF010000417.1:0-2923 GCA_049691835.1 Polyangiales bacterium | reverse complement strand
CCGTCCTCCCCGCGACACAGGCCGAGCTCGGTTTCGAGCAAGTCGGCGATGGGCGCAGGGCGTGGCGCTGGAACCCAGAGCAACGTGCCGACTTCGTGCTGGTCGCCCGACTGCAGCGCAACCGCGTCGAGCTTTCCCGCCTGCTGGTGCAGTGCGGCGACAGGCCCCTCGCGCACGGGAATGCCCAGGGCCGAGAGCTCCGCACGATAGACGTCGTCGATCGGCAAACCGGGAGGGAGAAACACTTGCACCGACGACGCCCAATGCCGGGCGAGCTTTGGCAGGAGCGCGAGCTCTCGCTCGACACGAGGCACGACACCCCAGTGGCGACCTCGGTTTTCGTATCCGTCGCAAAACGGACATGGGATGATCGTGTCACCCCAGCACGCCTCGAAGCCGTCGAGCGATGGATACTCGTCGTGATAGCCGAACGCCAAGATGAGCCTTGGTGCGGAGACGCGGGCGCCACGGGAGCCCGTGAGTTCGAAGGCTTCGTCGCCGAGCCTTGCAACCCCGACGACCCGCTCGCTGCGCAGCACGGCGTTGCTGTACTTCGCCATCTCCTTCCAGCAACGCTCGCGAAGCTCTGCGGGCTTGAGGCCCTCGATTCCGATGAAGTTGTGAATGCCGTGCGAGGCGGAGTTTCTCGGCGGCGCGGGGTCGTCGAATACGAGGACTCGCTTGCCGGCACGGGCGATGACCAGCGCGGCTTCGAGCCCTGCCGGCCCTCCGCCGATGATCAGCACGTCTGCCGATGTCTCTTCGCCTTTCTGCATGGGCTGGGGGGCGAGTCTACCTCAACGGGGTGGTCTGTCGTAAGCGGCGCATGGTTGGGGAGGCAGCGCGGGCGGTTGGCTAGTGCCTAGTCCGACAGCGCGGTGATGGATGAGGCGGAGGGAGACTTCGAGGGACGGAAGCTTGTGGGCGATTTGCGCGAGGCCCTTGGTGCCGAGACCGGAGCCGGCCCTGATGAGGGCCTGGCGCGCGGCTTCGGTTTCGAAGGGAGCTGTGTAGGCGGTGAGCAGCTCGCGGTTGAGGCGCTCTTTGTGCACGACGCCGAGCTTCATCGCGGCGACGATGCCTTTGGGGCTCACGAGGTAGTCGCGGAGGACGGGTGTGCGGAGCGCGAGGAGGAAGAGCTTCACGGCCCACGAGGTCTCGGGGTACACCAAGGTGTTGAGGAGGACGATGCTCTTTACGCGTTGGGGGTTGTGGGTTGCCCAGTAGAGGCCGACGGGGCCGCCTAGGTCGGGACTACCAGGTTGGTCTGCCGGATGCCTAGGGCATCGAGGAGATCGTTGAGGACGCGTTCGAAGAACCCGAAGTCGTAGGTCACGTCCAACGGCTTGTCGGAGAGGCCGTAGCCCGGGAGGTCGAGGGCGATCGCGCGGTGAGTCTTGGCGAGGGCGGGGAGGATGTTGCGGTAGAGGTGGGAGCGGGCCGGGATCGGGCGACGGTCTAGAACGGTGCGTGGTTTTGGTGCGCGAGGTGATCCAGCTCACAGCCGCAGTGGCTGGTTCTGGGTAGAATTTCGATGATGGGGGTGTCGAAATGAAGCGGGTTTCATCGTGGTCGGGGTGGAGTGTCGCGACAACGCAGCCGCTGAAGCAGCCGCGAGGCAAGAGACTGGTTCGCGTTTGCGCAGGGACCCTTGCCGTGGGGCTCGTCGTCTCGGTCGTCTCGTGCCGCGGTGCAGATGCCGGACGGTCAGATAATTCGGGGCAGGACTGTTCCGTCCCAACCTACGAGCCGGGCGGCCGCACGTGGGCCCAGTTGCCGCCCGCGGTCGTGGCGCAGAGCAGCGATGGCTGCGTGGGCTACTGCTTCAACGCGGTCATCGAGTCGAAAATCACGGAGACTGAGCGCAGTGCGCGCGTGGTCGTCCTAGACAAAGACGGGGCGCCGACTCGGGGCATCGTCGACGTGTCGGTCAACTCCCTCGACCTGAGGCAAGATGGCACGACCTTGAGGTTCGCGTGTTTCGATAGGTTCGATGATGGAGAAGTCGCGCCGCGCTTCGACGACTGCGTGCAGATGATTGCGTCCGTGGAACACGTTGCGGGTTGCGACACGACCGACACAGCAGCCGTCGCCACGCGGTCGTATCGTTGAGACGGGCTCGTCGAGTTCCCCGCAGAGTTTTGACGCGCGGTTGACGAGCCCCATAGGCCGCAGGGCTAGGGCGTTTGCATCGCGATGGGGAAGAGCTTCGGTCACCTCATCGGCGCGGGCATGGAGCTCGTCGTGCCCGGTGCGCGCCTCGTCCAACGATACCTGCCAGCGATACTCGACGTATGGGTAGAGCTTCCGCGCCTCGTACGCTTCGTGGCTCCGCATCGCCGCGATCCAGCGATCGAAGGATGCGCCGTCCAATCCTCGCGAGGGATGTTCGGCACTGCGACGGCGACGGCGTTTCATGATGGCTCCTTTCCCGAAGGGGGTCGGAACCTGTGCCTGGGGGAGATGCGTCAAGGCTCATGGTGGAGCGGGAGCGCGGCCGGTATCGCTTGGCGTGCTGAGGCTGGCTCGAGGCCCACTAGTTGGCGACTGTGTTGGTACAGGCGTTGTGCCATCTCGTCGTCGTGGGCGTGGGGGTTTGGGGATTCGAGCGGCCAGCCGCCTGCGTTTTTGGATTTGTCGCGATAGGTGCCGGTCTGGCTGTAGTAGGCGCCCGGGTGGGCTTCGACGTCGGGACCGAGCGCGGCGTAGAGGGAAGTTTGGGCACCTTCCCAGGGCTCGACCATGCCCATCATGGCCATGAACGGTCGCGCCACGGATTGCATCCACGCCGGCATCGAGTGACGCATGAGCTGCGTCCTGACCCACCCGGGATGAACGCTTACCGCGGTGACCCCGGTTCCCTCGAGACGCTTCGCGAGGAGCTTGGCGTGCAGGACGTTCGCCAGCTTGGACTGCGCGTAGG
>JBAVOF010000416.1:0-1500 GCA_049691835.1 Polyangiales bacterium | reverse complement strand
CGACGATGGAAACCGGAACGACGGCGACGGGTGTTCGTCCAACTGCATGATGATCGAGCCCGGGTTCCGATGCCCGACAGTCGGCGCGCTCTGCGTCCCGATCGTCTGCGGGGATTCGCGCATCGACGCGCCGGAAACCTGCGACGACGGCAACGATGACGACGGCGATGGCTGTAGCTCGACCTGTCAGCGGCAACCTGGATGGATCTGTCCGCTTGCAGGCATCGCCTGCGGCGCCGAGGAGTGCGGCGATGGGATCGTGGCGGGCTTCGAGCAGTGCGACGATGGCGGGGCGGTCAGCCCCGGATGCTCGGATGAGTGCCAGCTGGAGGACGGCTTCAAGTGCGACACGCCCGGCGAGGCCTGTCAGCCGACACAATGTGGCGACAGCGTCCGCGAGGGCACCGAGCAATGCGACGATGGTGATCTCACGCCATTCGACGGGTGCGACGCGCATTGCAGGAACGAGCCGATCTGTAGCGGAGGGGTCTGCCAGGCCGTCTGCGGCGACGCGGTGATCCTTCCGGGCACAGGCGAAGCATGCGACGACGGGAACACGAACGACGGCGACGGTTGCTCGAGCAGCTGTCAGGTCGAAGACGGCTTCGAGTGCGTGCTCTCGCCGGTGGCTCTGGACGACGAGCTGACGATTCCGGTGATCTATCGGGACTTCCGTAGCTACGACAGCTCGAGCGCAGCTCCGTTTAGCCCAGACTTCAACAATCCGAACGACGGCAACTCGAATATCGCGTTCGACATCACGAACGACTTCCTCGATTCCGAGGGCCGGCCCGAGCTCTCGGGCGAGAACCCATACGTCTCTGGCTCGAACGAGGGACCCCCGCACAGCGCGGCGTCGTTCGAGCAGTGGTATCGGACCAGCCCGACGCTCGATCCCCAGGGCAATCTTCAAATCGTCGGCGAGCTCCTGCTCGGGTCGATCGACGACAACGTCTATCAGTTCTCGAGCAACTCGTTCTTCCCGCTGGATGACCCAGCGCTCAGCCCGCTCGCTTGGCCGAGTGAGCCCACATACGGCGAGGTTCGCCATGTCCCCAATGTTGGAGGCGCGGCGCGCAACTTCGGCTTCACGACCGAGGTACACTACTTCTTCGTCTATCAAGGTGATGAGGTGCTCAGGTTTAGCGGCGACGACGATCTCTGGGTGTTCGTGGACGGGTTCCTATGTCTGGACGTGGGCGGGCTTCATCCGAGCCAGAGCGACATCATGAGCTTCGCCGACCCGACGCAGGCAGGAAGCGCGAAGCAGGACGGCATCGTTGCGAGCTGCAAGGCTCGCCTCATGCCGGATAAGGTCTACGAGGTAGCGATCTTCCACGCGGAGAGGCACACCAATGCCTCCAACTTCCGCCTCACGCTCGACGGTTTCGTCACCGAACGCTCTAGCTGTGACTACAGCTGCGGCGACGGTGTCACGACGCGTTTCGAGTTCTGCGATGACGGTCCCGGCCAGAACACCGGCGAATACGGGCGCTGCTT
>JBAVOF010000415.1:0-4852 GCA_049691835.1 Polyangiales bacterium | reverse complement strand
CAAGCAGATCTGGGGAGGCGTCATCCGCAACGTCACCCATCAGGACACGCGGCGCGTCGACCTCACGTTTGGCATCGGATACTCAGACGACATCGCGAAGGCCGAGAAGGTCCTCGCCGACATCGTGACGGCTCACGACAAGGTGTTGAAGACCCCGGAGCCAGTGATTCGGCTTCACGAGCTCGGGGACTCCTCGGTGAACTTCGTCGTGCGTCCTTGGAGCAAGACCGCCGACTACTGGGATGTCTACTGGGACATCACACGCGAAGTGAAACAGCGCTTCGACAAAGAAGGTATTTCGATCCCATTTCCGCAGCGCGACGTGCACGTCTACCGCGAAGACGGCGGCGAGCCGAAGGACGCCTAGGCCTGGCCCGCGATCTTGCGTCGTTGACGTTCACCAAACCAGAGGAACGGCTTCAGCGCCCGCAAGCTGAGCGTCGGGAACGGGCGAAGGACGTGGGCAAGTGCGGCACGGGAACGTGGAACGCTGACTGCGAGCCTCGGCTTGTCGACGAGGTCCAGAACGACCCCCGAGACCTCGTCGACGCTCAAGAGCTTGGGCGACGCAAAAACGATTCCGGCCTCCGTGGAGCTTCTGACGTTTCGCACCATGTCGGTATCGATGCCGTCGGGGCAGACGGCGCTCACCTTGATCGGTAGTGCCGCCCGCTCGAGATCGCCGGCGAGCGAGATCGTGAAGCCGAGCACTGCTTGCTTGGTGGCGCCGTAGACGGCCAGTCCGGGCACCGGCGTAATCGAAGAGAGCGAGGCGATGTTGATCAGATGCCCACCCTTGGCCCGCATGGCCTCGATGGCCGCCCGAGCTCCCCAGATCATCCCCAGCACGTTGACCTCGACCAGCTGTCGAACCTCCTCGTCGCCGTGATCCCAGGCATGGCCGGTGTGCAGTACGCCGGCGTTGTTCACCCATAGCTCGAGCGACCCACGCTGGTTCGCCGCACGCGCCACGTCCCTGTGCGACGCCGGATCCCTGACATCCTGGTGCATCGACCAGGCGCCTCCACCGATGGCATTGGCCGTCGCCCGGGCAGCCCCCTCGTCGATGTCCGTCACCAGGACGGCAAAGCCCTTCTGGGCGAGACCTTTGGCGATTTCCCGGCCGAGACCCTTCCCAGCACCCGTCACGACGGCGATTTTCATGGGTGCTTCTTGGGCGCATCCGGCCGGGACTTCAAGCGGGGTGAGCAGATCGGCTGGCAAAACGGTCTGGTTGCATCTAGCATCCGCCCGATGAAACGATTGGTATTTAGTTTAGTTGGCTTACTCTCTCTTACTCTCACCATTCTGAGCGCTGGCTGTGGAAGCGATAGCAGCAACACGGCAGGCGCAGGTGGCACTGGCGGCACGGCTGGCACTGGCGGGACCGCCGGCACTGGCGGCACCGGTGGCATGGTCATCGCGCCGCCACTGGGCTGCGATCCCCTGACGCCGAGCTATTGCGGCTTTCCCTACCCCAACGATTACTGGACCGTCGCCGATGCGACGACGGTCACCGGTCTGCGCCTCGCACTGCCGGAGGTGATCATGCCGACGAACACCAACGGGATTCAATCGAACCCCGGTGCGTTCAACGAAATGGACGGTTTCTCGCCAGGCATTGCCGCGATGACTCACTTTCCGGGGGCAACGGTTGCGGGCTTCGCAACGCCGGACAGCATTCAAGACTCGCTCGCTGAAACATCGCCTACCATCATCATCAACGCCGAGACCGGAGAGAGGCTGGCGCACTGGGCAGAGCTCGATGAATACGTCGTAGAGGCGAAGCGCCGCATCCTCGACGGCGAGAGCAAGCCCGACTTCATCATCGATCGCGAGCTCGAGGAGCTCGAGCAAGAGCAGGCGCTCATGCTTCGCCCCGCAATCCGCCCCGAAGATGCCACCCGCTACATCGTCGCGATTCGGAACGTGCGCGATGCTGCGGGAGAGCCCGTCGCTCCCTCCCCCGGTTTTCAGGCCTTGCGGGACGACGTTCCCTCCGATGATCCGGTCATCGAATCACGCCGCGCCCACTTCGAGGAGATCTTCTCGACCCTGGAAGGCGCGGGCATCGCGCGTGACGACCTCCAAATCGCCTGGGATTTCACGACCGCTAGCCGGGAAAACAACACCCGTGCGATGCTGCACATCCGCGACGATGCGCTCGCGCAGTACCCCGACGGCGTGGACTACTCCATCGAGCTCAAGAACGAGCGTCTCATCGAGGGCATGGCTTGCCGATTCGAGATCGAGTTCCAGATGCCCCTTTACATGACCCAGGGTGAAGCAGGCGGTCTACTGAACCTCGGCACCAACGGCCTCCCGGAGCAAAACGGGTTCCACCCTTACTACGCGGCCCTGATCGTGCCGGAGAGCGCAAAGACCGAGGCGGCGCCGCTCGTTGAGTTCGGCCACGGCCAACTTGGCGCGAAGGAGCAAGTGCTAGGCTTCCAAGAGATCGCGGTCCAGACGAATCTCGCCGCATTCGGGCTCGACTGGAAGGGATTCGCGTTTGACGACGTTCCGATCGTCGCGTCCGTGATCTTTGGAGGCGACATGTCGACGTTTCGGGCGATCCCCGAGCGAATGCATCAGGGCTTCTTGAACTTCTTGATGGCAATGCGTACCTTGTCGCGGGAGGCCGATGGCGGCCCGACGACCAAATTGAATCAAGCTCTCGCCGCTGATTGCGGTGGCGCCATGCTCGACGGCTCCAAGCGCTACTACTTCGGTGGCAGCCAGGGGGGCATCTTGGGCGCAAGCCTTATGGCCCTCTCGACCGACGTCGTGCGCGGTCTGATCGCAGTCCCGGGGCAGTCGTACAACCTCTTACTCAACCGGAGCGTGAACTTCGACGAGTATTCCGGGTTCTGGTACGAGCTCTACGGCTGGAACGCGCTGGACATGCAAATGAACCTGGCCCTCGTTCAGGGGCTCTGGGATCGCGCCGAGCCGACGGGCTACTCGAAGTACATTCGCACGAATCGTTTCCCCGGCACCCCCGCACACGAGGTGCTCATCCAGGTCTCGAAGGCAGACCACCAGGTGACCAATCTCGGCGCCCACATCATGGCTCGCACCATCGGCGGCGTGGTGAATCTAGCGTCCGGCGGCGATGTCATGAATGTCATACGGCCGGTCTGGGGCATCGACGTCGTCAGCGGCCCGCACAGCGGCTCGTCGATGATCGAAGTCGACTTCGGAAACCCGGACCCGCCGATCACGAACATCCCGCACTGGGCCGATACCATGCCCGACCCACACGGGCGCGCGACGGAGCTCAACGGGATCGGCGCCACGCTGCGCAACTTCTACGACACCGGCGTCGCAGAGAACACCTGCATGGGTCCATGCGACCTAGACGACATCGCTCCGTGACGGCCAATGGTCGCTCGGACGGCTAGATCCAGCCAAGCAGGGCGCCGAACACGATCAAACAAAGCGCATCGAACGTGAGGATCGCCCCGACGGCGGCGGCCTGGCGCTTGGCGCTGTTCATGTCGTGGACCCAGTAGGCGACGACGAAGAACGGAAAGTACCCGAGCAAGAAGATCAGCCAGGGCGCCGATCGGTTCCACCAGGGGTAGTCCCAGGTGAGAGCGCCGACGGCGTTGAGCAGGTACTCGATGAAGACCGCGAGCGCGCTGAAGAAGACCGCGAAGACCCAACGGTTGGGCAAGCCCAGGATTCGCACCTCTTTGCTCGGAAGCATGACGGTCGTCACGATGCCTAGGATGGCGAACATGAAGCAGATCTCGATGTTCAGACCGATCAAGATCAGATACGCCGTCTCGCCAGGCGCGGCCCATACCGGTGCGTAGCCCTTGAAGTGGAAGAACAACGAGTTCCAGATCTCGTTGAACCAATCCATGCCCCAGAGCGCGAGTCCGGCGAACACGACGCTGTAGTTCTTTCGGCCGAGTTGATCGTGATAAATGTACAGCACGATCACGAGGAGCGGGATCACGTACCAGCGGAAGTCCGAGGGATCACGAAGATGCGAGAGCGCCTGCTGCGCGGAATCGGAAGGCATGACCGCTCTTTATCACCGCTGATCCGTGAGTTCCTAGCGCAGAAATTGCGCGAAAGAACGGCTGCGTGACTGATCTTTTGAATCCTTGCCGAGTGGCGCTATCCTCGGACAGCGGCGCGTTTTCGAACGAGCGCTGACTTCAACACGCGTGAGATGCTGCGGTTCTTCGCAAATCGATGGTTGTGCTTGGCGGGGTTGATCGCTGGGGTCGGTGGTGGAGCCGTTGGCCTGGGTGAGCGCGCCGCGGCAGAACAGCAGCATGGGGCCGAGGAGATCGATGGGCGGCGGGTGCTCCGGGCGCCGGGCCTCGACGGCTGGAACGAGCGACGACGGGGACCTCGCAGTAATCCCGGCAAAGCCGAACGGTACGGGTCCGCGTTTCAGTACGACGCCTATGTCTATGACAAGGTTTCGAGTAGCGCGAGTGTCACCGGGGTCGTGCGCCGCGGCAGTGTGCTGGCGCTTGGCGAGAAGGTCAGCGGATCGGGCTGTCAAGACGGCACTTGGTACCAGGCCACTCCGTTCGGGTATGTGTGCACGACCCTCGGCTTCCAGGTGAGCGACACACCGAGCACGAACCGGTACGGTGTCCCCCCAGCCAAGGTGGACGAGCACCTGCCCTATCGGTATTCCCGCGTCATCACGGAAAGGGCGCCCCGTTACTACCGAATCCCAACCTCAGAAGAAGAACGGGACGGACGGCGGGCGATGAACAAGAATGGGCCGACGCCGGAGGTGGTCTCCGAGCTCATGGAGGGAGACTACTTCCTAGCGCTGGCGGAAAAACAGATTCGTCAGGACGATGGCGCTGTCTTCTAT
>JBAVOF010000414.1:0-4113 GCA_049691835.1 Polyangiales bacterium | reverse complement strand
AGTCACAAGAAAGATGGCATTGCTTCTAACAAGCTCGTCGGGCTCCCGGTGCCATACCATGAGGGCCAGGGTCGTCACCGTCGTAACCGCGCCGGCGACGGCAGTCACCCATCCGCTCGAGCGAAAGATCGCCGATGACGCGGTGATACACAGCAACACACCCCCAATCCCGATGGCAAAACCCTGCGGCACAAACCAAAGAATTGCTGCGACACCGATCCCTGCCGAGGCAATGAGCGCGACGAAGTGCCAGTTGTACCATCGCTCGAAGCTCCGCAGACCACTCGCGAGATACAACAGCGCACACACCACCACGAGCAGCACACGTATCTCGAGCGTTATCATCACGCTCATCGGCGAAACGATCATGTCCCAGCAGACGAATGCGACGTAAACGGCTGCTGCAACCATTACGTTTCGCCGGAACAGCTGGACCTGGGTTTGGCGGTACGATGCGCCAAAAGCAGTCCTGTCGCGCGGCCTAGAGAGCAGGGTTGGGCGAGCATTCATGTTGAGGCACCTCGATCGGTAAACGTACCTCGAAACGAACGCCGGCGGGCTCGTCAAGATCGGAAGCCGTGATCTGGGTAGCCTCGCTATTCTTGACAACCTTCATGAACGCATCGAACAGGTCCCGTTGGTCGGCCAAAATACGGACCTCCATCGCTCTCGATCGCAAGCCCCCAAAGCTCTGCCCATGCACCCGCCGTTGAGAACGGGTGCGCGTACCCGTGCGCCGACATCGTCGAGTCCAAAATGCCGCCAGGCGCGACTCCACCTGCGGCTCTTCCGGCTTGAGCACCGACGAGTACCGCGGTGACGGCTGGATTAGAGCTGATACCCACTGATCCCCCAGCGGCCCGGATGGGTACGCCGGCTTCCAGCGTGTCATTTGTGACATCTTTCACAATTCGATCGTGAAAGCGTCAAAGACGACTCCTTCAAATCGCTGAAGTCGTTGCTTAATTTTCAAAAAGTCCATAAAAGGTCATGCTCGCTGAGCCGCTGTTCAGCGAATGCGAGAACTTGGTTCTGTATACTCGCTTTCCCCCATTTGTCTTACTCGCACACACCCCCCGTTACCCCGCATGACCTCTAACAAGACGTCTATTAACAAGGTTGCGATCATCGGTCTCGGTTGCCGGTACCCCGACGCCAGGAACCCTCGAGAGCTTTGGGAAAATGTCCTCTCCCGTCGCCAGAGCTTCAGACGGATACCGGACCAGCGACTGCCTCTATCGGAATACGGTGATTCGGACAAGAGCGCTCCGGACAAGACCTACGCCACGCGCGCCGCAGTCATCGACGGATTCGAATTCGATTGGGCGCGCCGCCGAATCCCAAAGCAGGTCTTCGAACAAACCGACCTCGCGCACTGGCTCGCGCTCGACGTGGCGTTGCAGGCCTTGGCTGATGCGGGGTACGACGCCAAGAATCTCCCGCACGACCGCACCGGCGTCATCATCGGAAACACGCTGACCGGTGAGCAGCAACGCTCGCACCTTCTCCGCGGGCGTTGGCCATTCGTACGGAAGACGATTCGCGCCGCCGGAATCAAGAAGGGTCTAGACGGAGCGACGCTTGAGGAGCTCGTCGAGGAGACGGAGCAGATTTACAAGTCCTTTTTCCCCGCGCCGAACGAAGACACGCTCGCAGGTGCCCTTGCCAACACGATCGCCGGACGCATCTGCAACTACTTGGATCTGCGAGGCGGCGGCTACACCGTCGACGGTGCATGCGCTTCCTCGCTGCTCTCCGTTGCGACCGCAGCGAACGCGCTCTGCGCGGGCGATATCGACGTGGCCTTGGCCGGTGGCGTCGACGTCAGTCTGGATGCGTTCGAGCTCGTGGGCTTCGCCAAGGTGGGCGCGCTCTCCGACTCGGACATGAAGGTGTACGACCGTGCAGGCCACGGCTTCCTTCCCGGCGAAGGCTGCGGTTTCATCGTTCTGAAACGGCTGGAGGACGCCCAGCGAGACGGCGACTACGTCTACGCGCTCTTGAACGGATGGGGTGTTTCGTCCGATGGGAAAGGCGGAATCACCGCTCCGACCGTAGACGGCCAGGCCCTGGCGCTCCGGCGCGCGTATGACCGCGCAGGCTACTCGGCGCATGCGCTGGACTTCGTGGAGGGCCACGGCACGGGCACCTCGGTGGGCGACCCTGTCGAGCTCACGGCCATCTCCAACACGATCGACTCGTTTGGCGAAGCCCAGGCACACCAATGCGGGGTGACGTCCTTCAAGTCGCTCGTTGGGCACACCAAGGCAGCGGCTGGAATCGGTGGGCTGATGAAGGCAATTGCCGGCGTCAACCGGCGCGTGCTCCCCCCCACCGCAGGCTGCGACGACCCGCACGAGATCTTCACCACCAAGGCGAGAAACGTCTACCCGATTCGGACTGGCGCGCTTCGCGACCCCTCGAGCGCCTTAACCGCTGGTGTTTCGGCGATGGGCTTTGGTGGCATCAACAGCCACGTCACGATCACATCCGGTGACGCGCCCTCCCCGGACCTGGGGTCTTCGCTCGACGAGCGCGCGCTCTTGGCTTCGAGTCAGGAGACGGAGCTCTTCGTGCTCGCCGGGGAAACCCTCCGCGATCTCGGACAAAGAGCCACTGAGCTCCTAGAGGTTGTCGCCGGGATGAGCGTCGGCGAGATGCCGGACCTCGCAGCACAGCTCGCGCGAGGAGTCAGCCAGAACGGAGCAAGTCGCGCAGCGATCGTAGCGAGTAGCCCCGAAGATCTCTACAAACGCTTGGAGACGCTCGTCGCTGCCATCGCAGAGACCGATGCCGCCGGCGACTACGCCTTCAGCACCCCCGATCGCCGGGTGTTGCTGACCCGAGGAGCGAAGCATCCGCGCATCGGCTTCCTGTTCCCCGGGCAAGGATCACAACGAATTAACATGTCCCGCACCCTCGTCGAGCGTTTCGACTGGGCGCGCGAGATGGTGGGGAACGCAGACCGCTGGCTCGAAGAGGTGGGCGTCCAAGCGGTGAGCAAGCTCATCTTCCGTGAGACCGACCAAGATCTGAGCGGCGAGCATCAGAAGGAATGGATGCGCGCCCTGACACGAACCGAGGTCGCTCAGCCGGCGATCTGCTTGGCAAGCCTGCTCTGGCTCCGGTTCATGGAGCGCCTCGGGGTGAAGCCCGCGGCCGTTGGTGGGCACAGCTTGGGCGAGCTCACCGCGTTTTACGCGGCGGGCGCCCTCGACGAGAAGTCGGTGCTTCAACTCGCGGGTTTGCGTGGAAAGCTGATGGGCGAGGTTCGGGTCGAAGGGTCGATGGCGAGCCTGGTTTGCGATCCGGACGAGACACGCGGATTGCTCGATCGCGTCGACGGCTACGTGGTGATCGCTAACATCAACAGCGCAACACAGACAGTGGTGTCTGGCGACAGCGCGGCCGTGGCCGAGCTGGTCGAGCTCGCCACCAACAGCGGGATCCGCGCGCGCGCGTTGCCTGTCTCCGCGGCGTTCCACTCGGCCCATTTCAACGAGACCGTGTCTGCTCTTCGCGATACCCCGCTACTTCGCGGCACCGCGACACCGACGAAGACCAGGCTCTTCAGCACGATGACCGGGGCCGTTCTGGATGGTGACATCGACCTCGCAAGCCACTTCGGCGAGCAAGTCGTTCGACCCGTAAACTTCCGAGCCGTCGCGCAGCTGGCCGCAGTGGAGTGCGACGTGCTGCTCGAAGTGGGGCCTGGGGCGGTGCTTTCTGGACTGAGCAACGAAACCGCAGGAACCGAGGGCACCTTATGCCTGCCGGTGGAGAGCAAAGCAGGCCGGGATCGGGACCTCAATATCGCGCTTGGGTACCTCTTCACGCGAGGCGCCACGATCGAGCTTCGGAAGCTCTGGGACCAGCGTCTGATCCGTGAGTTCAAACCCGCCGCGGAGCTATCGTTCATCGAGAACCCGTGTGAGAAGGATCTGCTCGATTCGGGGTCGAAGAAGAGCACGGTCGCTCCGGACGCTGCTCGCCAAAGGCCGAGGCAGGCGCAAGCCAGCCAGGTGACGAACGGGGAGCCGATCACCTCCGTGCGGGCCATCGATTGGAAGCCCGTGCTCGAGATGCACGAGACCGTGAGGCCCACGAGCACAT
>JBAVOF010000413.1:0-10410 GCA_049691835.1 Polyangiales bacterium | reverse complement strand
GACCTGCACCGTCCCGCCGAGATAGTCGCCGCGGCGCTCGCGGGAGATCACCGTGTTGTAGATCGAGCCGGCCGAGACGCTCGACGCCCGCGAGGTGTTGTGGTCGGTGAAGCGCTCGTAGTGACCGAGGTCGAGATCGGTTTCCGCGCCGTCGTCGGTAACGAAGACCTCTCCATGCTGGAAAGGCGACATCGTTCCGGGATCGACGTTGATGTAGGGGTCCAACTTCATGTTGGTGACCCGTAATCCTCGTGCCTCGAGGAGCGCGCCGATCGAAGCTGCGGCTAAGCCTTTTCCGATCGAGCTGACAACACCCCCTGTGACGAAGATGAACTTAGTGTGTCGCGCGTTCATCCGTTGGGGCTCCTAGAACGTCGCGTGTTGAACGCAACGATCAGACCGTAAAGGCCCCGCGCGATGGTGTCAACGCGACTCTGAGTCGGCGTGTTCGCATCCTGAGATTGTGCGTATTTTCTAGTGGCTCGAATCTCAGCCATCACTGGGTTCGTCGAGCAGGGACGCACGTGTCATCCCCGCCGCGCCGAAGCGATCGCGCAGCGCACGCGTCGTCGCGGCGAGACGCTCGCGCTTCGCCTGCACGGGATCGGGAAAGAGCTCCGCATCGGGTAGCGTGGTCAAAGCTGATACCGAAACCCCCGTGAGCCGCACACCAGCACCGAGGTCGTCAAACCGCGCGAGGAGATCGCTGGCCGTTTGGAAGATCGCATCGGTGTCTGCGACCGCCCGTTGGAGGCGCGCTTGGCGGGTGCAAACGCGATGGTCCCCGTACTTGACCTTCAGCGTCACCACCTGTGCCCAGAGCCCCTTCGCTACGAGACGATCGGCAACCTCCATCGACTGCCGTAGGATAGGCTTGAGGAGCGCTTCTCGCGTGCTGAGATCGTGCTCGAAAGTCAGCTCGCTGCCCAGGCTCTTGTGCGGCGCACCGACGATCACGGGTCGCTCGTCGATTCCCCGAGCAAGCTCAGAGGCCACGGGCCCCCAGCTCCCGAGCAACTGCTGCAGGGTGCTTAGCTCCGCGCACGCCAGGTCCCCGACCGTCCGCAGACCCGCCGCCCGCAGCCGCAGTCTCGCCTTGGGACCGACTCGCCACATCCGCCCCAGGGGAAGAGGCGCGAGGAACTCCGCGGCGCCCCCGGGCGGAACCACGGTTAGCCCGTCCGGCTTGCGCAGGTCACTCGCGATTTTCGCGACAAACTTGCTGGGTGCCACCCCGGCTGACGCCGTCAGCCCGATCTCGGTGCGGATGTCCTGCTTGATGCGACGGGCGATTTCAGATCCGTCCCCAAACAGGCTATGGCTGCCGGTCACATCGAGGAAGGCCTCGTCGACCGACAGGCCCTCGACGAGTGGTGTATACCGGCGAAACACCTCGAAAATCCGGTCGCTCAACTCCGCGTAGCGCCAACGTCTGGGGGGAACGACGATGGCCTGCGGGCAACGGCGGAGCGCTTCGGCCATGGACATCGCTGAGGCCACGCCTGCCGGACGCGCCTCGTAAGAGGCAGCCGTCACCACGCCCCGGCGCGAGCGCGAGCCAACCAGCACCGGCTTGCCGCGCAATAACGGGTCGTCCAGTTGCTCCACCGACGCAAAAAAAGCGTCCATGTCGACGTGAATGACTGTACGCATGTGCTCTTTTGCGACCCTACTCCAACAGGTCTTGATCGCCAGCTCGATCAAACGTACCGTCCGGCGCTATGGCGGAACCGGGCAAAGAGAACCCTTACGAGGGTCGGCTTGGCATCATTCGACGGATAGACGATTGGATTTTCACCGTCGAGATGGGGATCCTTTGGACCTTCCTCGCCGCGTCGGCGATCATGGTCTTCCTGGACGTCATGTACCGGCGCCTTGCCGCACCGGACAGCAAGGTCGCCGAGCTCACGGCCCGCATTTTGGGTATCGAGAGCCCCGATGCCGTGAAGACCCTGACGACAGTCGGGCCGATCGCCACCGCGGTCGTGGGCGTGGGGCTGGTGTACTTCGCGTTTTGGACCGCCGAAAAACACGCGGCCGGGGCTGGCAAGCAATCTCGTGCAAAGCCCGTCATCGAAAGCATTGCGGCATGCGCAGGTCTCGGTCTGCTGGGTTGGATCATGCTGCGCCCCGGATTCGACTCACGCTGGTTCTACCTGTTGCTCTATGCTCTTTGCGCTGGCGTGTGGCTGTTCAAGCTGCTTCGCGAGCGCGCGCCGCGCTGGGCCGAAAAGCTGACGGCCTTCCTCGTGGCCACCGCGATCTACGTCTACGTCACACTCAACTACTTCCCGGACGGCTATAGCTGGTCGAAAGAGCTGTCCCTAATCATGCTGCTCTGGGTCGGCTTCCTTGGCGCGAGCGTGTGCGCGCACGAAGGCAAGCACATTCAGGTCGGAGCCTTGAAGCGGGTCGTCCCCCCGTCCTGGTCGCGTTGGTCGGATGCGCTCGGTTACCTCACGACCGCAGCGTTCTGTTTCTTCATGGCAACGCTCGGCTACGCGTACGCCAACGAGGCCCTCAAGCTCGAGGGCCGATTCGAGCAAACCAACATACCGGACTGGGTTGCGACCATCGCCGTACCTATGGCCTTCGCGATGACCACCATTCGCTACGTCGGCGCCGCGATCAGTGCGGTCCTCGGTGGGTCATACGGCGCTGCTCCCGAGGAAGAAGTCTTGGTTGCCGCGACCCAGGCCACGAAGAAGGGAGCGGAAGGATGACTGAAGCTCGCGAGCGGAAGCTCACCCTTTTCATCATCCTCGCGCTCATCGTCTTGTTGCCGTTTCTCGGCAAGGGCGGCCTTCTGGCGTCTGTCATCATCGCCGCGGCGCTCGTAGGCTCGCCGCTGTTCGTCCTCATCGGTACGGGCACTCTTGGTAGCCTCTTCCTTTGGAGTGATTTCAGAGAGATCAGTCATTTCTCGATCGTCATCGAAGGCATTCGAAGCCTCGCGGATAGCCCCACCCTGCTCGCCATCCCGTTCTTCATCATGAGCGGCGCGGTCATGAGCAAGGGGCAGATCAGTCACCGCTTGATCGATTTCGCGCAGTCGTTCATCGGCTGGGTCCCGGGCGGGATGGCGATGAGCGGTGTGCTCGCGTGCATGCTCTTCGCCGCCATCAGCGGTTCGAGCCCCGCAACCGTCGTGGCGATCGGCTCGATGATGGGCCCGGCCCTCATCGCCGAAGGCTACCGAGAACGATTCTCCCACGGCCTTCTGACCTCGGCGGGTTCGCTCGGAATCCTGATTCCCCCGTCGATCCCCATGATCGTCTACCCCATCGTCAACCAGACCGCGGTGATCGAGGTCGAGCGCTTGTTCGCGTCGGGCTTCGGCCCCGGCCTGGTCATGGGCTCGATTCTGATGGGCTACTCCTTCTACGAGGGCATGGTCCGCAAGGTTCCGACCCAGCCGTTCAAGTTCCAGAAGCTGGTCGCCAGCATCCGTGACGGCTTCTGGGCCCTGATGTTCCCGATCTTGATCCTCGGAGGGATCTACAGCGGCATCTTCAACGCGGTCGAGGCCTCCGCGCTCAGCGTGGTCTACGCGATCGTGGTCGAGGTTTGGCTTCACCGCGCGCTCACGCTCAAGGCCATCCCAGGCATCGTCGGCGAGACGGGCGTATTCCTCGGCTCCTTCCTCGTGATCATGGTCATGGCGCTCGCCCTCGGCGAGTTCCTCGAAAAGGAAGAGATCCCAGCGCTCATGGTCGCTTGGATTCAGGGAATGGACCTCGAGTACTGGCAGTTCCTCGTCGTGCTCAACCTAATCCTCCTCGCCGTCGGCATGATGATGGACATCCTCAGCGCGATGTTCGTCTTCGTGCCCTTGCTGGCTCCGATCGCAACCTCGATGGGCGTCGACCCGCTGCACTTCGGGATCATCTTCATCGTGAACCTGGAGATCGGCTACCTGACGCCACCGGTCGGCCTGAACCTCTTCGTGGCCAGCGCGCTCTATCAGAAGGGCTTGGGCCACATCATTCGAAGCGTCGCTCCGTTCGTGGGCCTGATGCTGTTCGGTCTGGCGCTGATCACATGGTACCCACAGCTCTCGGTCGGCCTCGGCAATCTGATCATGGGCGGCGATCCCAACGTGATGCTCGACGAGGAAGGCGAGGTCATCGAGGGTGAAGATGGTGACAGCGGCGGCATGCCCACCATGGAAGAAATGATGCAAGAAGCCATGGACGACGAGGCCGACGGCGACGACGGCGACGACGAGGCCGAAGAGCCCCTAGACGACGAAGAAGCTGAAGAGCCGCTGGACAACGACGCCGAGTAGCCCCAAGCGCCGCAGTGAGCGCGGCTGCGCGGGGAGCAGAGCCGTGATAGGCTCGTTCGCTCGATGGCGTACACAGTTCTCGCAAGGAAATACCGTCCGCAGAGCTTCGAAGACCTCGTCGGTCAGGAGCACGTTGCCCGTACGCTGTCGAACGCGATCGAAGCCAACCGCGTCGCGCATGCCTTTCTGTTTACGGGAGTGCGCGGGGTCGGCAAGACGAGCACCGCCCGACTTCTCGCAAAAGCGCTCAACTGCGAAAAGGGTCCCACCGCGACCCCATGCAACGAATGCGGCCCTTGCATCGACATCACGGCCGGCATCGACGTGGACGTGCAGGAAATAGACGGCGCCTCGAACAACAGCGTCGAGGACGTGCGCCGGCTTCAGGAGTCACTCCCGTACAGGCCACAGCGGGACCGGTCGAAGATCGTGATCGTCGACGAGGTTCACATGCTTTCGGCCGGTGCATTCAATGCCTTTCTGAAGACGCTCGAAGAACCTCCGGAGCACGTGAAGTTCATCTTTGCAACGACCGAGAGCCACAAGGTGCCGGTGACCATCCGTTCGCGATGCCAGCAGTACGACTTTCGACTGATTCCGCATCGACTGATCGCCGAACGCGTGCGTGCAATCCTCGATGCAGAAGGTCTCTCGGCAGACGACGAGGCGATCTCGGTGGTCGCCCGTGAGGCAGCAGGCTCGATGCGTGACGCCCTCACCTTATTGGACCAGCTCGTGGCCAGCTCCGACGAGCAAATCACCGCCGACACCGTGACAGCGTGCCTGGGAATTGCAGCACGCCAGTCCCTATACGACGTCGGTCGTGCACTGCTCCACGGTGATGGGGCGGCCCTGGTCGTAGCGATCGACGGGCTGGCCGACAAGAGCGTCGACATGCAACACTTCGCACGTCAGTTGCTGCAACTGATGCGCGACCTCGTCGTCCTCAAGCTAGGCGCGGGTGACCCGGTCGAATGGGTGCCCGAAGAGCGGCAAGCCGCCGAAGCGCTCATCGACGATGTCGACATCCTCGAGCTTCAGCGCGCGTTTCGAGCGACCTCGATGGTGATGGATGAGATGGCGCACAGCCCCAACCCAAAGCTCATGCTCGAGATGGGCTTGGTGCGTGTGGCGACGCGGCCACCGCTTCAATCGGTCTCGGAGCTGCTCGCGCGTCTCGACGCCATGCAAGGGCACCCGGGCCCCTCGGGTGGCTCGTCGAACGATCCGCGCCCGCGCAAACCAAGCTCCCAAGCGGCCCTCGGAGCTGCTGGGCCCAAACGCGAGGCAAAGCCAACGCCCGCACCCGAAGTCAGGCCAGAAGCCAAACGCGAACCGACGCCTCAGGACCCCGACCAGCCGATCATGCCCGCCACGAAGCATTCGGGCGGGTTTCACACCAGTAGCGGCGAGGTGTTGACACCGATTCGACGAGCGGCGCTGCAGGAGTGGGAAGAGCTGGTGGGTGCGTTGCAACAGCAGCAACCGGCGCTCGCGGCGGTGCTCGAACACGGGGTACCCAAGGTGGTCGGTCCGGACAGAATCGTGTTGTCGTTCAAGTCGGGCTCGTTCTACGGGCGCCAGGCAGAGTCACCCGAGTCGATCGCCGCGATCGTGCGAATCGCGGAGCAACGGCTCGGGGCGCGCCCCGAGATCGAGATTCGATTCGACGCGCAGCCCGAGTCGACCTCCAAGACGGTTGCGGCGGTCGCCGCCCAGCGCAAAGAGGCTGAATTCGAGGCCAAGCGCAAAGAAGCGCTCGATCACCCCCGCGTGCGCGACGCGATCGACGTGTTTCCAGAATCGGCTGGGAAGCTCAAAGTGCACATCGAAGCGGACTGAGAGGAACGAATGAACTTTCGTGGCGGAATGGGAGAGCTCATGCGGCAGGCCGGCAGGGTCCAGCGCAAAGTGGAGAAACGACGGGAGGAGCTCAAGAGCGAGACCTTCGAGGCGAGCGCAGGCAACGACAAGGTGACCGCGGTGGCCAACGGAATTCCCGAGCTCGCGGCGATCCGCATCGACGGGACCCTGCTCGAGGAGGAGGACCTCGAGATGGTTCAAGACTTGGTCGTTGCCGCAGCAAACGCGGCCCTCACCAAGGCACGCGAGCACGTCGAAGCTGAGATTGGGAAGATCACCGGGGGGCTTTCGATTCCTGGGCTCGGCTGAGCGATGTCCGCCAACGATCCGATCGCTTCACTGATCTCGTTGTTGTCGCGCCTCCCGAGCATCGGTAGACGAACGGCGGCTCGATTGGCGTTTCACATCCTCGAAGGTGACCCGCAGTACGCACAAGCCCTCGGACACGCGCTAAGCACGATCCACGAAGAGGTCACGCAGTGTGAGCTCTGCGGAAACTACGGCGCCGAGACCCGATGCACGATCTGCCAGGACCCCCGCCGCGACGCATCGGTCATCTGCGTGGTCGCCAAAGTCCCCGACCTGATCGCGCTCGAGGCGCTCGGTAGCTTCCGGGGCCGATATCACGTCTTGCATGGCTTGTTGGCTCCGCTCGATGGTGTCGGGCCGGATCAACTTCCCCTGGAGGCGCTCGAGCGCCGAATCGCCGAGGAGAAGATCAAAGAGGTCATCGTCGCCACACCATTGAACGTCGAGGGAGAAGCGACCGCTCTGTACATCGCGGATGCCCTTTCCGCTTCAGCGGTGCGGGTGTCCCGCATCGCCGCAGGCGTGCCACACGGCGGAGAGCTCGAGTTCACCGATCAGGTGACCCTAGGGCGGGCCCTGGAAGATCGGCGCTCCTTTCGATGACGAGGGTAACCGTCTAAAATCGCGGTCATTGTCCGCCTGAACCGAAGCGATTGAATGTTTGGTTGGGCCCCCTCGTAGAAAGGCGAGAGGTGCCCCATGCTCCGATTCGTACTCTGTTCCACCATCGCTGTCTTCGTCGTGCTCACCGATTCGGAAGCCGCACGCGCTGACGTGATCGTCGTAGGCGCCGAAGACACGTCAAGCCAGACGGTGATCAAGACGAAGCCCCCCGCGGTGCTGATCGTGAAGCCGCAGACCGTTGCACGGCCGACGGTCGTGCAGGCGCCACCAGCGCCCAAACGCGATCGCAAACTGGGTCTGCACTTCGACGTGGGTGGGACTTTTGGACCCGATGTCCTGCTGGGTGGCTTCTCCGGCGCGCTCCGCTTTCGACCCAAGGAATATTTGGGCATCGACTTGGGCTCGGGGTACGTCGTGGGCAACGACTACCAGGGCTTCTACCGAACCGAGATCCCGCTCACCGCAGACCTTCTGTTCTTCGTCAATCCTCAGCACAAACTGCAGGTGTACTTCTTGCTTGGTCCAGGTGTTTCTTTCGGACGTGTCGACATGTTCGATGAGGTTCGTCACATGACCTACGTGGGCGGACAGGTAGGCCTGGGGCTCGAGCTGAGGCTCGCTCCGGCGTTCGCGCTGAACGTCGATGTCCGAGGCGTTCTTCGCCACCGTGTTGACGACGACCCGCGACCGGAGTTCACCGACGGCGAGCGGACTACCGATACGTCGGCAGGCGGAGTGCTCACTTTCGGCGCCACATTTTACTTCTAGGTCGACTACGGTCGGTTGCTGCCTCGGCGCGTGCCGAAGAGCTTTTTGAAGAACCCCTCGTCTTCTTCGCCAGGCTGCGGCAGCGCGGGCGGAGACGTCTTCAAGGCGTCGTCTTCTCCGACCTTTTCGAGCTCCTCGAGATCGCGTTCGTCGACGAGCAGCACGAAGTCCGAGTCGTCGATGATTTCCACCTCGGTGTTCTCGTTTTCCCAGTCCCCGTCGGAAGCCTGCCGGACATGCGTTTGCGCTCCCCGCAACTTGGCAGCAGCAACGTCGACCTCGACTCCCTCGGACAGCACGCTCAGCTCCTCGTCGACCAGCACCAGGTCGATGGGCTCCGCCCTGAGCAAACGCCGGCGAACCGCGGAGACCTCCTCGTCGCTCTTTCCGAGCTCCGCGAGCGCCTGGTCCACCCCTGCCAGCTTCTCTTCCGAAACGGTCACGTAATCAATGTCACAGGAAATCGGGGCGCCGTAAAGTCTTTCGCCCGAAAAGTAGGTCACGCCCTCGCGGAAAGCCCAGCGATTTCGGCTTCGATGAACGGGATGCGGTCCTGGCCCCAAGTGGCATAGGAGCCGACTCGGAGGGAGGGCACCCCCCAGAGCCCGAGCTCGGTCAGGGCGTCGCGGTTGGCCGCAGCCTTCTCCGACCAACTGGGATCCTCGATGGCAGACATCACCTCGGGCTCGCTGATCCCAGCTCGCCCGGCGAGACTTATGAGATCGGGGAGGTGCGCTACGTCTCGTGCCTCGGACCAGATGCCTTGCATGAGAGACCCTGTGAGCTCGAGCGTCAGGCCCTTGGCGACCGCAGAGTGGAAGAACACCGCCATGCAGTAGCCAATGCCCTTTCCCAACGGATCGCATGCACGGCCGAAGGGAATCCCAAGCCGGTCAGCCTCGCGCTTCGCGTCGTGAATGATGTAGAGCTTCTTCGCCCGCGAAACCGGAAGGCCACGCATGACCATGGGCAACACCGGACGGACGACCACGTCGACGCGGTGGCGCTCTCGAAGATCGAGCAGTTGGGGAATTGCCAGATATGAGTAGGGGCTTCGAAAGGAGACGAATGCTTCGATGCAGTCGATATCTCCGTCGGAGGATCGAATCATCGACGCCAGATGGGGCGAGAGATGGCGGCTGAGCTCGAGATCTCCGTCCAGCCCTTCGCGATGGAGCCTCTCCTCGAGATAGTGGAGTCGGTCGATTCCCCAATACCACTCGCCCCCGTAGGCGAGCATTCCCGGTTGGTAGTGTCCGGCGCGCTCGAGGGCGGCATAGTTGGCTTCGAGAGCCGGCCGAACGGACTGACCGGACAACCCCCCGTGCCGCTCGACGATGGCGGCGAGCGCGGAACCATCGGCACGCCAGACCGCGTCGCCTAACGCTACGGCGATTTGCAGTTGCTCTTCGGCGGGGCGGCGTTCGAGCAGCACCGCGTGCGCACGCCGGACCCGGTCTTCGGAGGGTGGCTGAGCGTCGCGGGGAAAACTGAGCCCATAGCTCTCGGCCAATAGAGCAGCGTCCGCGATGGCGTGACGGACCAGCATCTCTGGCGCCGGATTGGCCGCCAGGCTCGGGTGCGCCACCGCGATCACCTCGAGCTCGAGCCCGTAGGAGCTGACCAGGCGCGGTGCAACCTGGGCAAGCAAATGACTGTACGGGTCGTCCGCGCGGTAGTACAGACGCGCACGCCGATCGCCGCCGCGCAGCAAGCGGCCGACGTCGTGCAGGGCGTGCTTCGCCGGGCGGGAGCCGAGATACGCGTTGATCCCGGCCCCCAGGATCTGGGACCGAAACGACATCTAGGCAGCCCCCGCGATTTCGTAGACCTTGTTGACGGCTTCGCCAAGCTTGCTCGGATCCGGGCCGCCGGCCTGAGCGAAATCGGGGCGCCCTCCGCCATTGCCGCCTACGACCAAGGCCGCCGCCTTCACGATCTCGCCCGCCCGGAACCGACCAGTGAGGGCTTTGGAAACGCTGCAGACGAGCAAGGCCTTCTTACCGTCCTTGCTGACAGAGCCGAGCAGAATCACAGCGGGGGCGAGCTTGTCGCGCAACTGGTCTGCCATTTCGCGCAGCGCACCTGGATCACCGAGCTCGACGGTGGCCCCCAGCACACGGACTCCGTCGATTTGCCGCGCATCGGCCGATAGATCAGTCGTGTCTCCGGACATCAGTGAGCGCTTGAGCCGCTCGATCTCGCGCTGGGCTTCCTTCTGATGCTCCACCAGGCGCTCGACCCGATCGCGCACTTGTTGGACCGGAGCCTTGAGCAGCGATGCGGTTTCGATGAGCTCTAGCTCCAGTCGACGCACGTGTCCCAGGGCGTTGAGCCCCGTCGTTGCCTCGATCCTGCGGACGCCCGCCGCAAGGCCAGTCTCGGAGAGGATCTTGAACAGTCCGATGTCCCCCGTCCGGCCGGCGTGGGTGCCGCCGCAAAGCTCCAGGGATGGTCCGATGGTGAGCATGCGAACAACCTCGCCATACTTCTCCTCGAAGATACCGATTGCGCCGCGCTTCTTGGCCTTGTCCATCGGCAGAGACTCGGTGGTGATG
>JBAVOF010000412.1:0-2304 GCA_049691835.1 Polyangiales bacterium | reverse complement strand
TGCCGCCAGTGCCGCCAGTGCCGCCAGTGCCGCCAGCCCCGCCGGTGCCATCATCGCACTCGTTCGGATCGAGGGTCACCTCATATTCGGCCCCGTCATCGACCGCTGTCCTGCCGCTTTGATCATGGGGGACTGTCACGACGCACTCACCCTCGGTCTCGTTCCCCGAATCATCGATCGCTCTCCACCCGAGCTTGTACACACGACCGTTGCTTCCACCTTGCCGCTCCGAGCGCAGTTGAACGTGATCGCAGTCGACGATGATATCGGGCTCCGTATTTCCATCACCGTTGTCGTTCACCGGTTCGTCGCTCGACGCCGAGAAGAAGGTGACGTCGAGATCGCCGTCGCATGCATCCTTGACGCAGTCTTGGCCTGAAATCGTATGGAACTTGTGATTCGGTGGCCAAAGCTCGACCGTTTCGTCGATTGCCTGGGGAGCCACCGTGTCTTGTACCGTCAGCGTAGCTTCGCACGTCACCGCGACTTCCCCTCCATCGGCACCGGTCGCCTCCGCGGTGACCACGATCTCGTGGGTGCCCACATCAAACGGACCTTCGTCGTTGATCGAGAGCTCAATCTCACTGCAGCTTTCGGGAAGGTCGCCGGATGGCTCGAGGTAGATCAGTGCCGGGTCGGCTCCGCCGTTCTCACACTCGACGGTCAGGTCGTCGGGGCAAAGCCAGTCCTCGCCACCGAGCTCGTCGGCGTCTTCAATACACGCCGGAGTGAGATTTTGCGCCGTTGGGTCGACTGTGCCGTCGTTGGAGCAGCCAAAGTTGAGCACGAAGGCCAACCCGGCCGACAAAGCGATAGTGATTCGGTACTGCATAGCAACATCAATTCGCACGCTTCGTCTGGGGTAACAAGCGACGAGCCTCACAAAATACGACAAACTACACTGTCCGCTGTTTGGGCGTCTTTGCAGAAAGCCAGCGGATTACGCCATCCATCGATCGCTCGGCCGAAGAAAGCTGTCTAAGTATCACGCAGCGGAGCACCGGGACGACGGGTGCTGAGTTGGGGCGTGCGGGTATGACAGAGGTCGTCAAGATCGACGCGTCGCTCGGGGCCTTGGCCGTCGAAGTCGTCGGCTACAGTGATCCGGTCATTTTCCTGCACAGCTTGGTCGTCGACCGCAGGAGTTGGCGTTGTCAGCGCGATGCGTCGGCCCGGAGCCATCGCCTGGCCCTGGTCGATGGGCCAGGTCATGAGCAGAATGGTCATCCCAACCGAAAGTGCACGATGGACGACGAGTGCGCGGATGCGGCGGTCGCCGTCCTCGACGCGTTCGAGCTGGGGTGCTGACGATGGCGTTCCGATTGCTCGGCCCCAAACCGTTCATCGTAGACCAGGGGATGCAGGCGCTGGTCGCTCCAAGCGCGCCGGCGCGGTTTTCCAAACTTTCGCGGGGCTGGGCACCTGCCTTCCGTGGAAGCGCCCGACGAGGTGAACTGCTCTTGTCCGACTGGCTTCGCGCTCCATGAAGGTCACGACGATACGGAAGCGCCTCACCAAAACGGTGGGCGCTCCGGCAGCTCCGAGCCGCAACGACTGCATCTGCGGTGGTCGTCAGTTGCGTCTTCGAGCGCCGCGCACGAAAGACACCGCGTCCAGACCCGATTGATTCGAATCGGCTTCCACACACTGGTCCAGACACCGGGCACGAAGTCCTCGCTGCGCAGCTCATGCATTGCCGTCATGTGGCGTTGCGACAGGCCGCGGTGCAGGGCCGCTTCGTCTTCCCAAGCGGTCACGGTGAAACCTCGATCACCCGTGAATCCCGTCACGATACCGATGAAGCCCGGTTCCTCCAGGAAGTCGGATACGATTGAATCAGCGCCATGAGCCCGATCTGCTCGACCATCGCCTTCTGGTCGAAGTACCCGACTGCGCGCACAATCTCGTCTTTCGAGAGCTCGAACACGTCGACCCCGTGTAGCTCCATCGCCTGACCGGTGGGCTCGAGTCCTGGAAAGGGGTGACCCTCGTTAGTTCCTCGCATCACCCACTCGACCGCGGCGCGCGCACTGCAGCAGAAGTTCGCCGAGTTTGCGGGCGTGGGGAAGGTTCACGCCGCCTTGTGTCATGGTACCAGCTTACTTCTGCACTTGCGCGGACCGGGCGGCGAGCCATTCGTCAAAGGGAGAAAGATCACAGGCTTCGCGAACTCGGAGGAGGACTTTGCCGACCAGGCGGTCGGTCAGAAGCTCATGCCCTTCCGCATCGACGACGAGGCGAGGAAGCTCGGGGCGAACTTCGTGACCGCCGAGGCCTGCGCTCCTTTCGCCGTGCGGGACGATC
>JBAVOF010000411.1:0-3118 GCA_049691835.1 Polyangiales bacterium | reverse complement strand
GTCGAAAGCTCCATGGGGCAGCGCACGCCCTTCGGAATGTAGACGAACGAACCGTCGCTGAAGACCGCGCTATTGAGCGCGGCAAAGAAATTGTCGGAGACCGGCACGACGGAGCCGAGGTACTTCTTGATGAGCTCTGGGTGCTTCTGAACCGCGTCCGAGAACGACATGAAGATGACACCGTATTCGGAGAGCTTCTCGCGAAACGTCGTGGCCACCGACACGCTGTCGAAGACCGCGTCGACCGCAACGCCGGCGAGGATCTCTCGCTCATGGAGCGGAATCCCCAACTTTTCGTAGGTTGCCAGGAGCTCGGGGTCTACCTCATCGAGGCTCTTCGGTGCTGAGTCCTTGCTCTTGGGCGCGGCGTAGTAGCAGATGTCTTGATAGTCGATGGGGGGGTAGCTGACCTTCGCCCAGGTCGGCTCTTTCATCTCGAGCCATCGCCGGTACGCTTTGAGCCGCCATTGCAGAAGCCAGTCCGGTTCATTCTTCTTATTGGAGATGAACGCGACGATCGCCTCGCTCAAGCCGGGCGGCGCGTACTCCTGCTCGATGTCCGTGATGAATCCCGCGCCGTAACGCTTCTGGAGAATCTCGTCGATCTGTTCGGTTGCTGCTGACATGAGTCACTCCAAATCAATGAACGTCGTTTCCGCGAGTGGCGGCGGCTCTCAATCGCACGGCGTCTTGGCTCGATCGCGCGATCGACACGAGCTCTGCGGTCCCGGGAAATGCCATGTCGGCCAGGGTGATCTCGGAAAGCGCCCGGTGAACGGCCACGTTGATGCGCTGCCAGTTGGCCCGCACTCCGCAGTTGGTCTCGTATTCACAGAACGAATCGGTCGTTTCGTCCGAGCACTCGGTCACTGCGATCGGGCCCTCGATGGCTTCGATCACCTCATTCACGCCGATCTGCGCCGCCGAGCGCGCAAGTGAGTAGCCGCCCTTGGCCCCGCGCTGCGAGATGATTACCCCGGCACGCGCCAGCTTCTTGAGAACCTTGCTGGCGGTCGGTTCGGGGATCTGGGTCTGAACCGCCAGGTCCCGCGCCGCGTGCGGCCCCTCCGCGGCGGCCAAATGCGTGGCAAGCACCACCGCATAGTCGGTCATTTTTGAAATCCGTAGCATTTTCAGTAGTTTCTATACAGGACCTAGTGAGTCCTATATCGGGATCTAGAGTAGGACCCGTCGGGTGTCAAGGTTGGTGATGGGCAAGACGTTTGAAGAGATCGACGCCGATCTCGGGGCCTTCATGGCCAAGCAGAAAATCTTCTTCGTCGCGACGGCTCCTCTGAGTGCCGACGGACACGTGAATCTTTCTCCGAAGGGCCTCACTGGGACATTCGCGATCATCGATCCCCGAACGATCGCGTATCTCGATCTGACTGGGAGTGGTGTCGAGACCATCGCCCACCTCCGAGACAACGGCCGCATCTGTGTCATGTTCTGCGCGTTCGAAGGTCCACCGCGCATCGTGCGGGTGCACGGGACCGGTGACGTTGTTGAGCCCAGGCACCAGGAGTTCGGGCCTCTGAGCGCGCATTTCCGCAATTACCCAGGTGTCCGCTCCATCATCCGAGTGCGGGCGCATCGAATCAGCGACTCGTGTGGGTACGGTGTGCCGCTGTACGAGTTCAAGGCCGAGCGCGATCAATTGCAACGCTGGGCCGAACGAAAAGGCGAGGCAGGGGTGGCGGAGTACCGGCGGGACCGAAACGCCCAAAGCCTCGATGGACTACCCAGCTTGCTCGGGGACCACTAGCATCGGGACGGATGCGATCTGCAGGCAACGGGCGGCGGTGCTTCCGAGCAGCAAGCGGCCCAATACCCCTTGCCGGTGTGTGCCGACCACCAGGATGTCGGCATCGACCGTTCTCGCCGCCGCGCAGAGCGCATGAGAGGCGTAGTCGGCGGAAACGATCTGGTGATGCTGAGCGTCGGGGGCGTGCTCTTCGCAGTATTCCTGGAGTTTCTTGCCCGCCTCGAGCTTGCTTTGGTCGCGCAAGATCTGACGCCAGGTGCGCTCGTCGTCGGGCTTATCGTCTCCCCCGGCTGGTATGATCACGTTGGCGACGTGGATCTCGCCGCCCACGCGAGCGGCTGCGCGTTGCGCCCAGCTGACCGCCGCGGAGGACGAAGGAGAGAAATCGATGCCGACGAACCACTTGGTGCGCTGTAGGCCTTCCGGAATCGGAGCGTCACCAGTCGCGACGAAGACGGGACGATCCGCCGCACGGATGACACGGAGCGCGGTCGATCCGAGCACCAGCTCGCGCGTTCCCTTGCTCTCCAAGGAGCGCTGGCCACTGGCGCCGTAGGCACCGACAGTGATGAGGAACGAGCCCCGCTCTTCGGCCAGCTCTGGGATGACCCGCCAAGGTCGACCGCGAACCACCAAGGCCTCGCACTCGACCCCGGCCGCCACGGAGCGTGCTTGCTCCTTCTGAAGCTCAGCGGCGAGCACGGATTCCTTCCTGCCGGCGTCTTCCTTGGCTTCCTGCGCAGCAGCTTGGAATTCCGGACTCTCGGGCCACCAGGAGTCTGTGTCGTCCAATACGTGGACGAGGTCCAGTCGAACACCAAACGCCTTGGCGGCCGCGATCGCGAGATCGACGGTTCGCGGCCCCGCAGAGGTCAAATCAGTCGCACACAGAATGCTCGCTCCAGCCATGCAAAGAGCATAGATCAACACTTTGGAGGCGCACATGGTCGGCGCTAGGATGGACTGAGCCGATGAGCGAAATGCCGATCTACTTGGACCACCATGCGACGACCCCCGTGGACGAGCGGGTCCTCGCGGCAGCGCTCCCGTATTTCGGGGCCCGCTTCGGCAACGCCGCGAGCAGGCCTCATGCGCATGGAAAGGCCGCGCTGGCCGCGGTGGAGCTCGGACGGGCTCAGGTTGCGGCGCTGCTCGGCGCCAAGCCCGAGGAGGTGATCTTCACTTCAGGGGCCACGGAGAGCGACAACCTGGCGATCCGGGGGATCGCCGAAGGGCTCTCGAGCAAGGGGAGGCACATCGTGACGGTCGCGACCGAGCACCCTGCGGTGCTCGATACCGTCGGAGCGCTGCAGCGTGAAGGTTGGCGGGTGACACGGCTCGAGGTCGATAAGC
>JBAVOF010000410.1:0-5723 GCA_049691835.1 Polyangiales bacterium | reverse complement strand
CCTCGTGCATGCTGGAAGAGGTGCTCGCGCGTCTCGCCGAGTTCTTGGATGAACAGACCCGACTTCAGAGCAAGGTGCGTGGCGCCCTCGCGTATCCGCTCGTGATGGCGGTGGTCGTGGTGCTGATCCTCTTCTTGATGATGTCGGTCGTCGTTCCCAAGGTCACGGCAATTTTCGAAAACTTCAACCAGACGCTACCTTGGTACACGCGTTTGCTGATCTGGGTCAGCCACATCTTCAGCAACTATTGGTGGCTTCTGGCTGCCCTCCTGGTGGGCGGTATCTATTGGTTTCGACGCTGGCGTGCGACCACTGAGGGGCGTACGAAGTGGGACCTCTTCCTCCTGGAGGTCCCACTCTTCGGGCCTCTCTTGATCATGGTCGCCGTGTCCCGTTTTGCTCGAACCCTCTCAACGCTCTTGGCGAGCGGCGTCCCCGTGCTCAGCGCCATGGACATCACCCGCAACGTGCTCGGCAACACCGAGCTCATGCGAGTCGTCGAGGAGGCACGAGCGAGCGTCAGCGAGGGCGAAGGGATCGCAAAACCGCTCCGCCAAGCAGGCAGGTTCCCTCCAATCGTGACCCACATGATCGCGGTGGGAGAGCGAACCGGTCAGTTGGAGGAGATGCTCCTTCACGTCGCGGACGCCTATGACCAGCAGATCGAAGTGCGCGTGGGAACGATGACTTCGATCCTGGAACCTCTTCTCATAGTAGTCATGGGCGCAGTCGTTGGCGGCATCGCGTTCGCAATTCTCATGCCGCTACTCCAGCTCAACGAGATGATTCAATGAGGAGCATGCGTGGCTCGACGACGACACAGAGAGCGAATTTCACTCCCGTGGGAGGGGCGGGGTCCGCGTTGGCGGGGCGCGTTCAACGAGACCGGGTGGAAACCATTGTTGGGCTTGTTGATATTGGCGGCGCTTGCCCTGGGATCGGTCGAGCATACACGCCATCGAATCCGGGTGCGCGACACGCAGGTCGCAATCGCTCAGGTGAAACAAGCGATCGATCGGTTTCGAGCGGATCTGGGGCGGTGCCCGCAATCCGATACCGAGCTGCTGCACCCGCCCGTATCGCAGAAGCACTACATCGATTCGATACCGAAAGACGGTTGGCGAAGGCCGCTTTTTCTCCGCTGTCCAGGCACCTTCGAGGAGGAAGCCGAAGTAATTTCCGCGGGCCCGAGTGGCTCGCTTCTGAAGGACGACAACATTCAATGAAGCAAACTGGAGGCGCAATGCCCAACACGATCAACGCACGCTTGCAACAGAGACTCACCCGCCGTCGGCGCCGGGAGGGCATGACGCTCATCGAAATCATGATCGTCATCACCATATTCGCCATGATCGCCGGCGGTGTTGCCGTTGCGCTCTTGCCTCGCTTGGAGGAGGCGCGAGTGAAGACGACGAAGACCGACGCCCAGGCGCTTCGCTCAGCCGTGATGCTCTACGTGGCCGACAACCCGCGAGGGTGTCCAACCGTCGAGGAACTGGTGAGCGGGCGGTATCTCGACGGGAGCCGTCGGACGTCGGACGCATGGGACACCCCCTACCAGATCAGCTGCGAGGACGGTGAGATCACTGTGATCTCGGCTGGCAAGGACCTCGAATTCAACACCGAGGACGACATCTGACCACCCATGCGCCCACGCTTCTCATCCCCAACGAACCGCGGTTTCACCCTCATCGAGGTGATCCTGGTGGTTGCGATCATGGCGATCGTGGTCACGGGGGCGACGTTTGGCTTGGGAGCGATCACGCGAACTCGACTTCGCTCGTCGGCCTTCAAAGTCACCAGTGCAGCGAGGTTCGCCTACAACCGAGCTCTCACGCAAGGAACGACGACACGCCTGCACTTCGATTTCGAGAAGGACACGATGGCCGTGGAGGAGACCGACACTCCGGTCACCCTAGCCACGGAGGAACAGCTCGAATCGGAAGTGGGCGACGCCGTGGACCCCTGGGACCTCGCTAGGGCGCGGCTGGAGAAACCCTTGGACCCCATTCAGCCTCGGTCCCCGTTTCAGCCGATCACGAACCAGAGTGGCAAGGTACTGGACCGGTACACGGCGAAACCGGTCGGCGACGGCATCACGATCCACGGGTTGATCACGCCGCACGAAGAGCAAATGCGGACAGACGGAGAGGGGTCGGTTTACTTCTTCCCTGGCGGCGTCACGGAGCACGCGGTCATCCAGCTGACGGACTCGAGCGACACGGTGTACAGCGTCGAAATTCACCCGCTCACTGGCAACGCACGAATTCACAACTTCGCCTACGAGCCTCTCGATGAGCTCGACGACGAAGGGGAAGTCCAGGATTCGTTATGAGAAGACGCGGGTTCACCTTGCTTGAAGTGATGATCGCAGTCGCGATCCTCGGCCTCTCGCTGACGGCTATTTTTTCGAGTGAGGTCGGGGCCGCAAACGTCGCCGCGCGGGCACGCCGACAAAACGTCGCCGCAACTCTCGCCCGCTGCAAGATGGGAGAGATCGAGCAGGACATTGCGATCGAAGGATTGCCTGCAATCGAAAAGAAGGACACCGACAATTGTTGCGACCACGCCCCCGTGGAGGGCTTTGAATGCGAATGGATCATCGAGCGAATCATCCTGCCTGAGTTTGGCACCCAAGACGATGAGGACGATGATCCGAACGATGGCTCGGCCGATACTCCGAAGAGCCTGGTCGCCGAAGCGTCCGCCGAAGTCACGAGCAAAGGCGCCAGCGCGCAAGATGCCATCGCCGGCCAGGCCGGGAATTTGGCCGTCCTCGCGTTACAGCTCGGGTTTCCCGTGCTCAAGCCGTTCCTCGAAGAACAGGTGCGAAGAGCCACGGTGAGCGTCCATTGGGAGGAGGGGCCGACGGAGCGAGGCTTCGACGTGATCCAGTACATCGTCTCGGAACAACCGGCTCCGGTGGACGAGGCAGCGGCCACGGAGGGCCAATGAAACGAGGCTTCACACTCCTCGAGATCATCTTGGCGGTGACGGTCCTGTCTCTGGTGGGCACGATGATTTACGAAGGGTTTTCTCAGACTGCATTGAACAAGGCGCGGGTCGAAGAAGACGTGGATCGCTCGCGTGTTGTGCACATGGTCCTCGAGCGCATGGCACGAGAGCTCTCGATGGCGTTCGTGTCCACCCACGTCAACCCCTCACTCGACCTTCGTGTCGTGCAAACGGCCTTCATCGGGAAGGACAACGGCAAAGACGATCGCATCGACTTCACGTCGTTTTCGCATCGCCGTCTCTATCGAGACGCGCGCGAGTCGGATCAAAACGAGATCAGTTACTTCGTCACGGAACACCCTGACGATTCGCGCATCACCGTCCTTGCGCGGCGGGAACAAAACCGAATCGACGAGGACCCGCGACGGGGAGGCAAGTCCCAGATCTTGATCGAGGGTGTCGAGGAGTTCAACCTCGAATACTTCGATCCCTTGCTTTCGGACTGGGTGCAGACCTGGAACACTCAAGACATCCTCGCGCAACCCAATCGACTCCCCACTCAGGTGCGAATCCGTCTAACCGTCACGGATCCGCGCCACCGGAATGCAACGCAGACTTTTGGCACCCGCGTCAGCATTCCGCTCACCTATGCCCTGAACCACGCGAACTACAACCCATGAACCGCACCAAGAAAAGAACGCGCGGTGGTACACGCTCCGAAGAAGGCGTCGCGCTGATCCTGGCCATCACGACGGTGGCAATTCTTGCCGTCATGCTGGCGGACATGCACGAAACGACTGGGACTGCATTCGCCGTATCGACATCGCAGCGAGACGCGCTTCAAGCCGAGTACATGGCGAAGAGTGCCACAAATCTGACCCGCTTAATGATCGCGAAAGAACCCGACGTGCGACGCTTCGTGAGCCCACTCTATCAAGCCGCCACGGGCAGGCCCGCACCCCAGCTTCCGGTCTGGAATTTCGTCAACGAGATTCTCTCTCCATTTTGCACGCCAGAAGATCAACGCGATACCTTGATGCAGCTCGGAATCGACTTCGGAGACACGGTGGGTTTCGACAACCTGCCGGGCGAATGCCATGTGCGAGCAATCAGTGAGAACGGCAAAATCAACGTCAATGATCCGTTGTTCTTGGACGGGGATCGCGCCCGCGACAGCGTCGCAAGTCAATTGTTCTCGCTCACCGGAGGACAGCTGCAAGAGAGCCCGTACGACGCGCTGTTTACGACGGAAGATTCTAACGGCACTCTCACGACGCGCATCGATCTCATCGCCGCGTTGATCGACTGGTGGGACAGAGACATTCAGCGCACCGACTTTGACCCTGGGGCGGGCGTGACTCGGACTGGAGGCACCGGCGCAGAAGACGATTCGGTCTACCAGCTGGGAAACGACCCCTACCGCAACAAGAATGCCCCTCTAGACTCGATTCAGGAGCTCCATCTGATTCGGGGATTCACGGATGACTTCTGGGCCACGTTCGTCGAGCCAATCCCGAACGACCCGCCGTCCCGGATCATGACGATTTACGCGTCGGGGCTCGTGAACATCAACGAGGCCAGTCCTCAAGTCTTACTGGGCAGGATCTGCTCCTTCGTACCCGAGGCCACTCTCTGCGTCGACCCACTCGAGAGCCTGAAATTCACGCAGATCCTCACGACGATTCGTCAACTCATCCCGATCCCGCTATTCAGTCGCCCCATCGACCTGGTCAACTTCGTCGAGGGCAAAGGATCGGAGAAGGACTTGTACGGAATGCTCGTCGGCTTCTTGGGTGCGGAAAGCGAGCTCATTTTCACCCCCATCGTGATTCCGGAGGAACAAAACAAACTGCTCGTTGCCTCCTTGGCTGCGTCCGCGGAGATCTTCACCATCGAAGCCACCGCATTGGTGGGCCACTCTCAGGTTCGAATCGAGTCTGTCGTCAACTTCCACGAGCGGTGGGTCCCACCACCACCGAACACCGGACGCATGCCAGGTTTGGGCGTGTTCCACTACTATCGGGTGAATTGAGATGTCCTTGGTTTTGGGATTGGAGGTCACACCCCGAGTCGTTCGCGGCGCGTTCCTGCGCACCACGCTGCGCGGGTCCGAGATGGAGCGGTACGCGGAAGCGATATTGCCCTACTCCGCAGAGCTGGACTCCCAGGCGGAGTTGCTCAGGGCTGCGGTCGCGCAGGTTCTGAGCCAGGCGCCACGACCCCCGGACCGGATCATTGCGGCACTTGGGGGTGAGTCGGCATCGCTTAGGTTGGTCGACCTACCCGCCGGAGTGGAGAAGAAGGTTTCCGAGGTCTTGCCCGGAGAGCTTGGGTCTGTGCTTCCATTCGACGTCGATGATGCCGTGGTCGATTATCAGGTGGTCGGGCACGACGAAACCACCATCCAGCTGATGGCGGCTGCGGCGCCGCGCGAGTCCGTCGCGGCCCGTCTCCAACAGCTCCAATCGGCTGGCGTCGACCCCCGAGAGCTCGCGGTCGGGGCCATGGTCTTCGATGGACTGGGAGCGCTCCTCGGGGATTCGCTGAGTGGTACCACCGTGCTTGTCGTCGATGTGGGTCCGACGAGCACCGACTTTGCAGTGCTAACCAATGGTCGGTGCACGTTCGCCAGAACGGTATCCGGCGGCATGGACCTGGTGGAGTCGGGCCGACGCGCCGAGCTTGCCTCCGCCCTGCAGCGCACACTCGCGAGCTATCGGGCGCAACGCTCCGAGTCGCCTTCCCGCATCCTGCTCTCGGGGGAAACG
>JBAVOF010000409.1:0-6993 GCA_049691835.1 Polyangiales bacterium | reverse complement strand
GTCTTCCCGTGGTCGATGTGACCGATCGTGCCTACATTCACATGTGGCTTGTTTCGGACAAACTTTTCTTTAGCCATCGTTGGTTTCCTACTTCGTCGTTCTTTGTGAGGTTGCTTGAGCTTGTGAGGTTGCTGGAGCCTAGCAATGTACTCGCGGAGCCCAGGATGAGGCTTGAACTCACGACCTCCCCCTTACCAAGGGGGTGCTCTACCACTGAGCTACCTGGGCATAGTCTGATTCGAGTCTCTTTTCACCTGTGTTGCGGGTCGGAGCGGGCGACCGGGCTCGAACCGGCGACATTCAGTTTGGAAAACTGAGGCTCTACCAACTGAGCTACACCCGCATATGTGTTTCTGTTTATCTCCTAGTGGAGGGTGGTGGGTTCGAACCACCGTAGGCATAAGCCGGCAGATTTACAGTCTGCTCCCTTTGGCCACTCGGGCAACCCTCCGTATCGTTCCGAATTGTCGAGTAGAGCTGGCGATGAGACTTGAACTCATAACCGCCGGTTTACAAAACCGGTGCTCTACCAGTTGAGCTACGCCAGCATGACGGCGGCGGCTGTACTACGGTCAGGCCCCCGGGAAGTCAAGGGAATCGGGGCTCACAAGCCCGCCGATGGCGGCTCGCAGGCTTTTCGGTCGTTTCGCGGGTCGACGAAGGTCACGCTCCCCACACAGTTCGACTCGCTGGCGGCGGAGCGGTTGTAGTTGCATTCGGGCTTGTCCTAGCAGAGCCGGAAGCAGTAGGTGTCGCCATCATCGTGGGCGATGCAAGCGGACCCTTCCGGGCAGTCCACGTCACCGGCGCAGCCTTCCAAGCCACAGTAGCCATCCTTGAATTGCGTCAGGCACTCGAGCGCGACGTCCATGTCGGCCGGGCACTCTGCGGACGACGTGCATTGCGCCCCCACGCCGATGCGATCCGCCTCCGTCGCATCATCGCCGCAGCCCGCAACAAATCCAATCAGCGCCAAAACAAGCGTTGCACACATAAACTTACACATCCCCACCCTCCTCTAACCTTCTTGTCCGCGGCGAGCTGCTTCGATTCGATCGCGCCCGTTCGCCTTCGCGGCGTACATCGCGCGGTCCGAGGCCTTGAGCAGCCCATCGAGCTCGTCCGCGTGGTCCGGAAACGCTGCGACGCCGACGCTGGCCGTGACCGAGACATACGGCGCGTCCGGAATCTTCATGGCCGCCACCGCCGCACGGCAGCGCTCGGCTGCTCCCATTGCCTGCTTGAGATCCGCGCCCGGTAAGAGGACGACGAACTCCTCCCCCCCGAAGCGCCCGACGATGTCACCCGCTCGCAAGGTGGACTGCATTGCCTGTGTCGTTTCCTTGAGGACCTGGTCGCCGCGCGCGTGCCCGTGGGCGTCGTTGATTCGCTTGAAGTGATCGAGGTCGAGCATCAGAACGCCCAGCGGCTTGGCCTCGGCTCTCGCCTTGATCAGCGTGCGCTGCATCAACTCCATGGCAAACCCGCGGGTGTAGGCGCCGGTCAGTGAATCGAACTGCGCAGCTTCGAAGAGATTGCGCTCGTCCTGACGCCAGACCCCGATCAAGTGATCCATCAGGACGGCAAGCGGGATGTAGATGAGCGCAGCTGCGGCAGCGCGCTCCGCGGCCACCTGTGCGAGGTTCGGCTGCGCCAAGGAGGCCTCGAAGAGCGACAGAAAGGGTAGTGCCCCAGACTTACTAGCAAAGTGCATCGCGAACATCGCTAGGAACCAACCGATGACGGCGATCCACAGCGAATGGCGTTCGAGAAGCACCATCCCAAGGAGAAGAGCAGCAACCGTGATCAACCCGCTTGCTGCCGTGTATGGCCCAATCGCGTAGCACACCGCCGCTCCAGTGATGATGTGTCCGACGATGGTGCCGAAGAGGAGCCACGAAAAAGCCGTCACCCGCGGCGGATACCATCGCCAAGTCCCGAAGTAGAGTCCGACCCAGAACAAGAGGGCGCCGACGGCCAGCCTCGTCGTGGTTCGCAGCGCGACCGCGTTCTCCGGGGGATCGAGCAGAAAAGGCCAACCGTCGAGCGCGACGAAGCAGAAGGTGACGACGACCATCAACAGCGCGGTGAGAAACTGCACGTACAGCGCGCGGTCTCGAACAGTCCAACCGAAGGGCGAGCCCGTCGGAAGCAGGGACGCGCTGAATGGGATCATCGACCGCCGAGACTGCGCGCGCACCCGGCTCCGTGCATCATGTGATGACGGACGAATGCTCCGCAGGTCGCTGTCCAGATCGCTCACCGTGGTTCCCCTCTAAGGGTAGCAACTAAGAAAGTCGGGTGTGGTCAGGCGGCGTCGTGGAGGCCCATGGGCCGGGTCGCCAAGACCAGCTCTCGAACCCGAACCCAGCGGCGAATGGCCCGCCAATGGGCGTTGGCCATGGCTAGGAAGCGGACCGCGGTGTCGTTGAAGACGAAGCCGAGTGTATCGCGAACCACCTCCCCGCCGACCCAGATCGGGTCGGGTTCGCCAGGCAGCTTGAGCTGAATCTGGATCCGGTCGCTGCGCCTGTTGCCCAGGATCGCGAGCGAATCGAGCACCAAGCCCTGCTCACTCAGGCTCGTCACGAATGCGGGCAAGACCTCCTCGTCGGCGACGAGCTCGGCGTAGAGCGCCACGGGGACGAAGATCTCACGGTGCGCACCCGACCACATCGCCCTCGACGCTACGGCGTGGCCGCTGGCCGAGCAAAAAACTCGCGGGCTCCCGTGAGCCCCAAAGCGGTATGATTCCCGGGTGCTCGGACCGCTGCTCACCCTTTCGGCATACTTGTTGGGTTCGATCTCCTTCGGGCTCGTCCTGGCGGGCAAGGAGGGTGTGGATTTGCGGAGCATCGGCAGCGGCAACATCGGCGCCACCAATGTTGGCCGCGCGCTCGGACAATCGAGGGGCCGGCAGGTGATGTTGCTCGATATGCTCAAGGGCTTCGTGCCGGTCGCGCTCTCCCGCTGGCCGCTCGCTCTGCCTTGGCCTTGGGTGACCGCGGTGGGTCTGGCTGCCGTTCTCGGCCACGTCCTTCCAATTTGGCACGGGTTCCGCGGGGGCAAAGGGGCGGCTACGGCCGGCGGTGTCCTGCTTGCCGCCCTTCCGCCGATCGGCGGTGCGGCGTTGATAACCTTCGCGGTTGTGAAAAAGCTAAGCAAGCGAGCGAGCCTGGCTTCGCTGTCCTCCGCAACCTTGGCGCTGGCCCTGACTTTGGCGTTCGACGGCCGCCAATGGCCGGTGCGCCTCACGCTGGGACTTTGGTTCGTCGTCGTAGTTCGTCACGCTGGGAACATCCTTCGGCTCGCGCGAGGCCAGGAGCCGCCAGGATAGGCTCGTTTGACCCGAAGCCCGCGGGTGTGATACCGGAAACTGAATGGCGGTTCATTCAACAGCCCAGAGGCGCAAGAGCGGCGGGCCGGACAAGCGAGCCCGCATCCTCAAGGCCGCGATCAAGGTCTTCGCGAAAAACGGCTTCTACGCGACGCGCGTCAGTGAAATCGCCAAAGCCGCGGGGGTCGCCGACGGCACGATCTATCTCTATTTCAAGAACAAAGACGATGTCCTGATCACGATCTTCGAGGAGGGCATTCGGCAACTCTTGGCGATTCTACGGGAGGTCGCGGAATCCGAAGAACCGTTCGATACCCGAATCAGCCGCATCATCGAGCTGCAGCTCGGGTTGCTGGAGGAGCAGCGGGATCTCGCCGAGGTCATCACCGTGAATCTGCGACAGTCGTCCCGCTTGTTGAAACAATACGCCGCCCCGTTATTCATGCAATACATCGAGGTCATCGCGGGAGTGGTCCGGCAAGGACAGGAGCAAGGCGCGTTTCGAAACGATCTCAATCCGCGCGTGGTGGCGAGAAGTCTGTTCGGGGCGCTCGATGCGATTCTGCTAACCTGGGCGCTGGGAGAAAGCGACCCTGCAGCGCTGCGAAAAGCCGCCATGCATTGCGCGAGCCTTTTTCTCGAAGGCTTGACGAAGCGCTGACGGGAACGGGCACCTCCTCGACGACTGATGGACTACGACGTCATCATCATCGGTAGTGGATTCGGCGGCAGCGTGCCGGCACTGCGACTGAGCGAGAAGGGCTACCGTGTGGTCGTCCTCGAACAGGGCCGGAGGGTGTCTCCGGACGACATGCGCGCTGCAGATCGAAGCCTGCGGAAATTGTTTTGGATCCCGAAGTTTGGCTGTCGTGGGTTTTTCGTGCAGCACTTCTTCAAGCACGTCGGCATCGTCGGTGGCGTGGGCGTGGGGGGTGGCAGCCTGGTGTACGCGGCGGTCTTGCTCGAGCCCAGTGACTCGTTCTTCACCGACCACGCCTGGGCTGGCCTGGGCATCAACTGGAAGGAAGAGCTCGCAGAGCACTTCGACACCGCAGCCACGATGCTGGGCCGGACGCTCAACCCCTACCACGGGAAGATGGACGACTGGTTGCACGCAACCGCCCGAGCGATGGGGGCCGGCGAGACCTTCGGACCCGTCCCGCAAGGGATCTACTTCGGCGAAGCTGGGAGGACGGTCAACGATCCGTTCTTTGCAGGCGCCGGCCCGGAACGGACCGGCTGCACCCGGTGTGGAGGGTGCCTTACGGGCTGCAGCGAAGGATCGAAGAACTCTCTCGACAAGAACTACCTCCATTTGGCGGAACGGCTGGGCGCAACGATTCTCCCTGAGCGAAAGGCCGTCTCGATACGGCCTGTGCCAGGCGGCGGCTACGAAGTTCAGACGGTGAATCCACTCAATCGGCGCGAGCGACAGCCCGCTGTCACCGCTCGACGCGTCATCCTCGCGGCAGGCGTGGTTGGAACCTTGGACCTTCTCTTCAAGTGCAGAGATGAGCTTCGAACCTTGCCGAAGCTCTCACCCGCGCTGGGTGACCTCGTCAGAACCAATAGCGAAGCCATTGTGGCCGCACTTTCGCCGAACCCATACGACGATCTCACGGATGGAGCCGCGATCTCCTCTCATTTCTACCCCAACGCGCACACACACATCACCCAAAACCGTTTCCCCCGAGGTTACGACTTCATGCGTTGGTACATGGGGCCTCTCGTCGACGGCCCCAGGGCTTTGAGTCGAGCGCTGCGCAGCATTGCGGCGATCCTTTTTCGTCCCGTACGTACATGCCGGGCGCTGTTTGCGCGCAACTGGCACAAGCGGATCACGGTGCTGACCGTGATGCAAGACCTCGATAGCCGGATCGCATTCCGACGCGGCCGCCGTCCCCACTGGCCGTTCCGCCCGGTGCTTCATTCCAAACCCGGGCCGAGTGGGGCAACCCCAGCCTACATCCCCGAAGCCAACGAGGCGGCTCGCAAGCTCGCTGCGCACATCGGTGGTACTGCGTTCAACAACCTGCTCGAAAGCGTCGGAAATGCCTCCGTGACGGCTCATGTCCTCGGTGGTTGCGCGATCGCGGCGGGGCCCGATGCCGGCGTGATCGACAGCGACCATCAGATATTCGGCTATCCTGGGCTGTACGTCACCGACGCGTCCGCGATCCCCGCGAACCTCGGCGTGAACCCATCGCTCACCATCACTGCCCTTGCGGAACGCTTCAGCGCGCGCTTCCCGCCCAAGGAAGGTCACTAGAAGCGCGCCGGAGCGTTAGCGGGCTAGCCCCGCCTAGCTGTCGGTCGGTAGACAAGGTCCCTGCTTGGCGAGGCGGACGCCCGCCATGTCGGCAAAGCAGACGTTCTGATAGGTTTCGTCGTCGCACCCGCAGACCGGTTGGACGGTGTCGGGACAGATGGTCGGCCGCTCCACGCAAAGGCCTATGCCGTTCTCACAAATCCCGGTGGCGCAAAGCTCCGTCTCGGCGCAATCGTCGTTGGAGCGACACGCCGTATCGATGCTCCCCGCGTCGCCGCATCCGAGAGCGAGTGCGCAGAGCGCGGCCAGGCAGACCGAGTGAAACGACATCGGACGCAACGCTAGCCCAGTGGTGACCGCGAGGTAGGACACCCGCTTTGATTTGTCACAATCGTCGAGCAAACGTTGCCATCCTGTTACCTGGGTTCATCTCAGGCCGACAGTTCAGCGGAGCGCGGCATCGACGAGCTCCTGGCTCACGGTCCACAAGCGCTCGGCGGCCCGTTCGTCGCGGGCCGGCTTGCTGGGGGCGACCTCCTTGAGCCTGTCGAAGTACCGCCCGGTCACTCCCTCGAGCGCCTCGGAGGTCGCGAGGTGGACTGAGGTTTGAGCGCCCTCGGCTTCCGACATGATCAGCATCCGTGCGATCGGGGAGCGGTGGAGCGCGTTGAGGAACACGTTGTTTCGGGTGATACGGCTGCGCACGTTGCCGGGATTCAGTGCGTTCGAGGTGATGCCGAGTTGTTTCCAACGGCGAGCGACCTCGTTCGAGAAGAGCACGTTGGCGAGCTTGGAGTGCCCATAGACCCAGAATCCTCGCCAGCGCTCACGAAACATCAGGTCGTCCCAGTTGAGGGACTTGGGGCGAACATGCATCGATGAGGAGACGTGGATCACGCGAGCTGAGCGCGCTGCGGTCAGCAAGCCCTTCAGCTCATTCGTGAGCAGGAAATGGGCAAGGTGGTTGACGGCGAAGGTGTCCTCGTATCCATCGTGGCTGAGCGTGCGGTCCCTGTGCCAAACACCTGCGTTGTTCACCAAGACGTCGAGCGAATCAAATCGCGACTTGACGTCCTCGCTGAGCCGACGCACCTCCGCCAGCGACGAAAAATCGGCCTGAAAGGTCTCGATACGTCCCCGCCCGGAACTGAGCTCGGCGGCTGCTTTCGCCAGACGCTGGACGTTTCGACCCACGATTCCGACCACGTCGAAGTGAGGGGTCAACCCACGCGCGGTCTCTAGCCCGATGCCGCTGCTGCCGCCCGTGACGAGCGCGAAGCGGCTGCCCCTGCTCTGCTCTCTCATCGTGCGCTTCTAGCACAGCCGAGCGAGCTCAAAGCTCCAGAGCCCCAGAGCCCAAATGCAGGCCTCCCCTCCTTGACAGACT
>JBAVOF010000408.1:0-2392 GCA_049691835.1 Polyangiales bacterium | reverse complement strand
GTGGTGGATACGGAAGTCATCGATAGAAATTGGTGAATTGCCAGTGTAGCGCGCAACCGCTACCCGGATCCAGGGACCAGTTCGCGCCGTGACTAGGCATGTCCCGGCATTTGCTGTAAATCCGGCGACAACACACGCCTGAACAATCGTGACCAGCAAAACCGACCAGCTTACTCCGCGCCGCAGACCCAGCCAGGAACGTTCTCGTGACCGCGTGGAGCGCATACTGGACGCCACAGCTTCGCTTCTGGGCCACACACCGGTGGACAAAATCACCACTGCCGCGATTGCCGAAGAAGCCGGCGTGCCGATCGGCTCCGTGTATCAGTATTTTCCAAACAAGCTCGCCGTGCTCGCCGAGCTGGCGCGGCGGGTCATGGAGGAAGTCGACCTGAAGACCGCGAGCCTCATCGCCGAGGAGTTTGGTGTTTTGCCTTGGGACCAAGCGATCGACCGTGCAATCGATGCGACGATGCAAGGATACGCGGAGCAACCCGGCTATCTGCAGTTGCTCTTGAACATTCGTCCGACGCCGGAGTTCCGCATGATCACCGACGAGTCGAACGAACGCGTGGCGGCGATGCTCGCGTTCCATCCCGCGTTGCAAGCCGTGATCCCCGCGGACCGAATCGAGCTGGTGACGCGCGCCGCAATTCAAGCGGCGAATTCTTTGCAGGACTGGGCGCTGTCGACCGAGGATTCGGAATTGGCGAGTCGGATCATCGCCGAGATGAAGACGCTGCTCAAGGGTTACCTCGCTGTCTACATGGACAAGTCGAGCCCGTATCGCAGCTGAAAACCCAATCAATTCAAGCAAGTTCGTAGAGATGATGAATTGTGAGAATTGCTCACTTTTCAATTCGCAAATTAAATGTTACAAGACCGAAGTTCTCTGGAGGAGGAGACCAGTTCATGAAATTCAAAGTACTTATCAGCGTAGTTCTCGCGGCCACGATCGCCGCGGTCGGTTGTGGCGACGACACGACAAATGGCGGCGGCACCGGTGGCACGGGTGGAACCGGTGGCACGGGTGGAACGGGTGGAACCGGTGGCACGGGTGGAACCGGCGGAACGGGCGGCTCGGATTGGGTTCCAATCGCCGACTGCGCAGAGGCCATCATGCAACCCGGCAGCTACTCGATCGAGGATGCGCCCGAAACAGCGACTGACGACTGCGACGTCACCGTGTCCGCAACAGGCACGAACGACGCCGCCGAGCTCAATACGGCCATCGAGCTCGCGAGCTCTGGTAACACGATCTGTCTGTCGCCAGGCACGTACGACATGGAGGGCACAGTCTTCGTGTCAGACAAGCAAAATCTGACGATCAAGGGCATCGGCGTCAAGGTCGATGATGTGAAGCTCGACTACCAAGGTCGTGGCGACCGTGGCTTCGACGTGACCACCGACGGCTTCACGATCGAGAACATGTGGATCGTCAACACTGCAGGCAATGGTGTCGAGGTGAAGGCCGCCGATTCCGTCTTCCGCAAGCTCTTCGTGACCTGGGACGCCGGTTCCGTGCAAGCGAACGGTGCATACTCCGTCTACCCCACCAAGTGTGAGAACACCCTCGTCGAGTACGTCGAGGTCGTGGGTGCGTCCGATGCGGGTGTGTACGTCGGCCAATGCGTCGGCGGCCTCGTGCGGTACAACAAGGTCTACGCGAACGTGGCCGGCCTCGAGGTCGAGAACTCCAAGGATGTCGAAGTCTACGGCAACACGATTTTCGACAACAGCGCCGGGCTCCTGGCTCTTCAGGAACCGAACCTCGAGCGTCTCGCCAACGAGAACATCCTGATGCATAATAATTTCGTCTACTGCAACAACCACGCGAACTTTGCGCGCCCGGGCACTACCGTGTCGAACCTTCCCCCGGGAACCGGCGCAATGAGCTTTTCCGGCAAGGGCATCGAGCTTCGCGACAACATCATGGACAGCAACATCAGCACGGGGATGCTCCTGGTGAGCAACTTGATCCTCTGTCAGTTCGCAGGCGACGACTGCCTCTCGCAAGAGGGCTATAACGCGTTCCCAGAAGACATCTTCGTCCATGACAACACGTACATCAACAACGGAACCGATCCGCAGGAGATCGTTGGCGACATCGCGGCCCTTACGGGCATCCCGACGCCTGAAGTCATCTGGGACGGGTACGTCAACCCGGACACCATCGACCCCAAGATCTGCCTCGGCAATCCAGTCGAGGTGACCTACATCGACCTCACGTCGAATCAGTGTGCGGACGCGGACGCCGAGAGCCTCGTCCTCTGCATCGCCACGAATAACACGCAGGAGCCCATAGGTCGCGACTGTGAGTTGACGGCGATCGTCCTGCCGTAATCAAACAACACTCAAGAGCAGGCAAGAACATGAAGCACTCACTTAACTT
>JBAVOF010000407.1:0-6605 GCA_049691835.1 Polyangiales bacterium | reverse complement strand
GTTGTGCATAGGCACACCGCGCCTCGGGCTCGAGGATCTTCGTGCATCCGAAGTCGAGAATCACCAAGCCGCCGTCAGGCTCGACCAGGATTGCCCGGGTGCGGATCGGCCTGAAAGTGACCAAATTCCAAGATCTGACGTGCGTACGCTTCGATCAGCTTGTTCACCAGACGCGAAATCTCACTCTTTGCGCCATCGTCGCCTGCTTTGAGAGAAAAACCAGATGTAGTGCCTTCGGATCGGCGACTTCGAACGCATTTCCCCGAGCCACCAACTCGAGCTCTGCGGCCGAGCGGATGATGGCTGGCACGTGATAACCGAAGCTCTCGGCGATAGCGCTTTGAAGCACCGTCGGCACCAGCCGTTCCTCGCAGATGGCTCCCGGCTCGGGCCGAGCACTTGGCTTGCAATTGTAGCGTTGACGCAGACCCCGAGTGAGCCGTAAGTCCCCGGTGAAGGAAGGCGACGATGAGAGGAAATAGTGAGATCATCGAGTGTCTGAACGCTCTGCTGGCCAACGAGCTCACCGCCATCGATCAATACTTGGTTCAGGCACGCATGCTCGAAGACTGGGGCTTCACCCGGCTTCAAGAACGGATCGGCCACGAGGCGGACGACGAGCGAGCCCATGCCGACCGATTGGTGAAGCGGATCTTGTTCCTCGAAGGGCAGCCGGACATGGCTTCGCGCGTCGGGATCAAGATCGGGAGCGATCCCAAAGAGATGCTCGAAGAGCTGCTCCGTGACACCGAAGAGGATCACATCTTTTGGCTCGAGCAGCAGCTATCGTTGATCGAAAAGGTCGGGGTGAAAAACTGCCTCCAGGAGCAGCTTTGAGAGACGGTGGTCGACTCCGTGGGGTGAATAGGATGCTCCATCCACGACGACTCAGTGACGACGCTCTTCCGCTCCACGCGATGTCCGCGTTCTCGAACCGCTTGCTCATGAGCCGCCGTCCGCTGTCGAGGTAGCCGCTCTTCCTGTAGAGATCGGCAGCCTCGGTGCGATGCTGCTCCACTTCGATGTGCAATACCTGAACCCCCGCGTCGTGCAGTAGGCTTCCGCCACTGCTATCGCTTCGCGTCCGAGACGGTGTCCCCGGAATCGCGCGTCGATGAAGAGCTCGTCGATGAACCCATCGCGGCCTCCGCGCTCGAAGCTGAACCCGAGTGTCACGATGAGGTAGCCGGGGACCTCTACCACGGGGACACGCACGGGCCCCAAAAGACATTTGATTGCAGCACCTTACGAAGCATACCGCGCAAACCAAGGCCTTCGGCGCCGAGCGCGCCATTCCGGTGTGGTGTCAGACGGGGCGCGCCGGTAACCTATTCTCATGCCGGACGAGAGCGCCCAGGGTCGCATTGGGAGACGTTTGTTGCAGCTCGGCGTCGTGCTCTTTTTGCTTGGGCTCCTCACCGGACTCGCCGTGCCTGCAATGGCGAACCCTCGGATGGGACTCGCGAGCCACCTCGAGGCCGTCATGAATGGGATCTTCCTGTTGGTGGTCGGTGCGATTTGGCACCGGTTACGCCTCGTTATGCGCGCTCAACGCATCGCCTTCTGGCTTCTCGTGTATGGCACGTTCGCAAACTGGGGTACGACTTTGCTCGCAGCGATTTGGGGCGCCGGGGAGCCCATGATGCCACTTGCCGCCCGAGGGCATACAGGCACCTCGGCGCAGGAAGCGCTCATCGCGTTCGGCCTGATCTCTTTGTCCGTCGCGATGATCATCGTCGCTCCGCTCCTGCTCTGGGGCCTACGATCGCGGGGCGCGCTTTCGGCCCCGCCAACAGACTGAGTTCCTGCTCACACCAGGCGCAGTGACATCGGACACGACGATTGCGTGGGGCACCCCTGCACGCAGTGGCCGCAGCACCGGCGCCGCAATTTTGCCAGAGAATCGGGCCAAGAATGGGATGGAGTACGCGGCCAGAACGAGGCCAAGACCCAAGCCCATTGATCGAGCTGGTCCCGCGCCGTCTCGAGAGCCAGGACACTCAAATGGAAACGACAGCGCTCCCCGTGTAGTACGACACTCGCAAGGACTCGTACTCGGACATAGACGACTGGCTCAACACCCTGGTGCGAAAGCGCATCGCGCAGGCGAAGCGAGCCGGGGAGACGCTGCCGGAGGAGATGGCCTGGGTGGCGGAGACCATTCACGCCGTCTACCAGCGGCGCTTCAAACCCTTCGTGCTAATCGTGCTCGCCATGCGCGTATTTGGCATTGTGCAGGCCCCGAGCCTCGTTGCGCTCTTCATCACGTTCGTGGGAATGTACTTCTACATCGATTTCTATAGCGGCGTGCTGCACGTGGTTCTCGACAATCCAAGCTTCATTCGACTCCCTTTGATCGGCGTGCCATGCGTGGAGTTTCAGTGGCTCTGTCAGCCGATCGGGCTCATGTTGAGAGCCGAATTGCGCGGTACTAGCTCGTTATGTCGCGTGGGACCCCGCGCGCAGAGGGTCTTTGCTCCGGCTATGCTCCGGGGTGGCGGCATTGGGTGAGGACGCGGACGGGGCGTTGATGGCGCTGGCTGACATGCCGTGGGTCAGCACGGACGTGATCAACCGTCTGATCGATGCATTTACCGCGGACGGTGAGCTAAGCATTTTCATTCCGATGTTTGGAAGGAAGCGCGGCAATCCCGTCCTGTGGGCGTCCCAGCACTTTGCCGAGCTCCTCGCGCTCTCAGGCGACGTTGGCGGCAAGGCCCTCTTTCATCGTCACTCGGCTGCGATCTGCTACGTCGATGTCGAAAGCGCCGGCGTGAACATCGATGTGGACACGCCGGAGGCGCTCCAAGAGCTCGGAGTCCGGGCTGATGAGAAGCCTGGGTCGTGACAAGCCCCGTCTTGGGTTAACGTCCGCCGAAACTGGCATCCGTCATGAATGAAACACCCGAAGAAGTCTCACCCGTATGGCACAGCCTGTCCGTCGATGCGGTCACGTCTCGGCTCGGCTCCGGCCCCGAAGGCCTGTCCCGAGACGAAGTGGAGCGCCGATTGGCCCGCTATGGTCCGAATCAGCTCGAGGCCGCGCGTCGTATCTCGCCGTGGGCGATTCTGCTCGGGCAGTTCAAAAACGTCCTGATCGTCATCCTGGTGATCGCCATTGCGATCTCGGTCTTCGTGGGGCACGAGCTCGAAGCGATTGCCATCGCCGTGATCGTGCTCTTCGCCGTATTGCTCGGCTTCATCCAGGAGTTTCGAGCGGAGCGCGCCATCGACGCGCTGAGGCGAATGGCCGCGCCCACCGTGACGGTGATCCGCAACGGTCAGGAGGTCGAGATTCCCGCGAGCGAGCTCGTGCCTGGCGACCTCATGCTGTTGCATGCGGGAGACAAGGTGGCGGCAGACGCCCGGCTGATCGAGTCCGTGAACCTGAAGGTCGACGAGGCGGCGCTCACCGGTGAATCGGTCGCCGTGGAGAAAAAGACCGCGCCGCTCGATGGCGAGGAGCTCGCTGTCGGCGATCGCAACAACATGGTCTTCGGGGGCACCATCGCAACTTACGGCCGCGGCCGTGCAGTCGTCGCCGGAACCGGCATGGATACGCAGTTCGGGCAGATTGCCAAGATGCTGCAATCCGTCGAAACAGGCAGGACACCGCTCCAGAAGAATCTCGACAAGGTGGGTCGCGTCCTGGCCTTGGCGGCGCTCGTCGTAGTGGCCGCGATCGTCGCTGCGGGCCTGCTTCGGGGCCAACCGTGGGTGGAGATGCTCGTCTTCGGGATCGCGTTGGCAGTCGCAGTCGTTCCAGAGGCCCTGCCGGCCGTGGTCACCATCTCGTTGGCGATCGGCGTGCAACGCATGGCCAAGCGAAACGCCTTGGTGCGCCGTCTGCCGGCAGTCGAAACCTTGGGGAGCACGTCGGTCATTTGCTCGGACAAGACCGGCACACTGACCAAGGACGAGATGACCGCTCGCAAGCTCCACACCTCCGAAAGAACGTTGGCGGTCTCCGGCACTGGTTACGCGCCGGAGGGCGAGTTTTCAGTGGATGGCTCGCCTGTGGAGCTCGAGCCAATGGAAAAGGAGCTGCTGCTGGCCGTCGCGCTGGTTTCCGATGCACATCTGACCCATGACGAGACGGGCGGCGCTTGGCACATCAAGGGAGACCCGACCGAAGGCGCCTTGATCGTGGCGGCCGCGAAGGCTGGATTGCAGAAAGAAGAGCTCGACAGGCAGTTCCCCCGCGTCGGCGAAATCCCATTCACCTCGGAAGCCAAGCGGATGACGACCTTGCATACGGTCGACGGACGCGGCGTCGCTTACGCGAAGGGCGCGCCGGAGACCATCCTCGCTTCCTGCTCGCGTCTGTTGACCGTGGAAGGTGAAGCGCCACTCGAGGATGCGGAACGAGCCGCGATCCTCGAAAGGGTTCGACGCATGGCCGGAGAGGCCCTTCGGGTGCTGGCCGTTGCCAGAAAGGCCGACGCCACGCTCGAGGACGCCGAGCGAGACATGACCTTCCTCGGTTTGGTCGGCATGATCGATCCGCCGCGTCCCGAGGCCAAAGCCGCCGTGGAGAAATGCGCGCAGGCCGGCATCCGAGTGGTGATGATCACGGGAGACCATCCACTCACCGCGCAGGCCGTGGCGCGTGAGCTCGGCCTGTTCAAAGTGGGCAAGGGGGTGACCGGCGCGGACCTCGAAGACATGAGCGACGAGGAGCTCGAGCGCGAAGTGGAAACCATCGAGGTCTATTCTCGCGTCTCGCCAGCACACAAGCTTCGGGTGGTGACGGCTCTGCAGGAGCGGCGTCACATCGCGGCGATGACGGGTGACGGTGTCAATGACGCGCCGGCGCTCAAGAAGGCGGACATCGGCATCGCCATGGGGATTACTGGCACAGATGTGAGCAAAGAAGCTGCTGCGATGACCCTCACCGACGACAACTTCGCATCGATCGTCGCGGCGGTGGAGGAAGGACGCGGCATCTTCGAGAACATCAAAAAATACCTCATGTACCTGCTGTCCTCGAACATCGGCGAAATCGGGCTCATGGCCGGCGCCACGCTCGCCGGTTGGCCGCTCCCCCTGACTGCCGTCCAAATCCTCTATGTCAACCTGTTCACCGACGGCCTTCCGGCTTTGGCGCTCGCCGTCGACCCACCGGAGGACGACCTGATGCAGCGACCGCCGCGGGACGCCAACACGGGAATATTCACCCGCCCCGTCGTGGTGTTGATGTGTCTCGGCGGGCTCTGGTCTACCATCGTCAATCTCGCGGTCTTCAGCTGGGCCATGGATGCGGGGTACAGCGCCGAGCATGCAATGACGATGACCTTCGTATCCTTGGTGTTGATCCAGTTCTTGAAGGCCTACAACTTCCGCTCCGACCGCGTGTCGGTGTCGCATCGGCCCTTTGCCAACAAGTGGCTGAACGGGGCCATTTTGGGGGAGATGGCCGTGCTGGTCTTCATCGTGTCGTTCCCGCCGCTGCACGAGGCGTTCGGCACCTTCAGCTTGTCGCAAAAGGACTGGCTCATCGTCACCGGCGCAGCCCTCACCATCATGCCCGTGCTCGAAGTCGCGAAATGGTTCGAGCGGCGTGGCTGGTTCGGAAAGATGTCCTGATGTCCATCTGCAATAGCGCGCTCAGACCGTGGTGCGGTACCTCATCCCAAGGGCGGGGTCGCCGAGGAGAAGAGGGAGCTGCTGGCGAGTAACGCGCCCCGCGTCCCTTGAGGGCGCGCCCCAGCGCGGCGGGTTCCGGGCTTTGACCCCGGGACCCGCTTCGCGTTTTGGGGGCCGGCCTAGTTCGCGATGCGGACGGGGCACCGCTCGTTCCCGATGCCCAGGCTCAAGGTGGCCAGCCCCCCGCAACCTGGCGCAACGCAGCAACTTGAAAGGAGCGACTGGACGTTCCGCAGCCCAATCGCGCATGCGGCGTGATCTCTCGAGCTTTTCAGCACACAAAACGGACACTTATAGTGACTAAAGGCAGGCAGAGCCCTTACGACAGCGGCATGCGCAAGCTCTTGATCAGCCTCGTTTTCGTCACCGCGTGCGGCGATGCTGCCGGCGACGATTGGAAACCCGCCTCCGGTGCTCCGGACCTGATGTCGGTGATCGACGTGTGGGCATTCTCTCAGACCGACGTCTGGTTTATCGATGGCAGCGCGACAGTGCAACGCTATGACGGCGCCGGCTGGACCACGCTCGAGTCCGGTAGCAGCGGCGGGCTTCTGTGCATCTTCGCGCTGTCGTCAACGGAGGTGTGGCTGTGCGCTGGCGACGACGTCTTGTTTTACGACGGCGCGACGTTTACGGAGATGGATGTATCCACACCGACGGGACTGGATGGGATAACCGATATTTGGGCTTCGTCTCGGAGCGATGTCTGGGTGATGACCGATAGCTCCGAGGTGAGTCATTTCGACGGCACGAGCTGGCAGACCATGGACACGTTTGATTTCGTCGGTGACTTGGCGGCGGTGTGGGGTCCGGCGCCAGACGATCTGTGGGCGGTCGGCAGCGCGGGAGCCATCGCCCACTACGACGGCAACTCTTGGACGGAGGTGGCGCACCAAAGGATCGGTGCACCTTACTTGCGCATGTTCCTTGCCGTGCACGGAACGTCGTCAACCGACGTT
>JBAVOF010000406.1:0-7231 GCA_049691835.1 Polyangiales bacterium | reverse complement strand
GGATGTCTTTCATCCCCTTGACGGCGCGCAGGCTCATGTCGTCCGGTTACTCGATGAGCCTTCGGCGGGCAAGGTCACGCTGCTCGGGCAGGCCAACGCCTAGGGACCGAACTTCACGAAGACGTAGTTGAACCCGTCTTTACCTTTTTTCTGAGTGACGGTCGGTGTGACGTCCTGGCGCAACTCGAAGACCATCTCAACACCCTTCTTGCCCGCGCGTCGTACCGTCGCTCGGGTAACCGGTGTGTCGAAGAACTGGGTCTCGAGTGGAAGAAAGTTGTTCTTAAGATGCACCCTCGTGTGGTGCAGCAAGAGCTCGAACCGCCCTTCCGATTTGTGGCTCGTAATCTGGACCGGCATCGACGTTTGGACGAAGAAGCAGGAGCTGCCGTCCTCGTGCATCATGAAGCCCGGCCAGGTGAGCATGAGCGCGCCTTCCGGGATCTCATCAGCCTTGGGCGGGAGGTTTTCCGAGCCTTCCGAGCCGGGCGTCACCCCACGATACGACGAGCTGTCCGCAAACGCGGCCGCCCCCGAGCTTCCCAGCGCGATGACGAGCATCGCGAGAATCGATCTCTGCCCCACGCCCTCAGGGTAAGCGACCTTGGGTAGGGAGCCCAAATTTCAACTTCCTTCGCCCAAACCAGAGGGATCTTCAGTGGCCCTTGCCGCCCTTGAGCAGGTGGCCGACGCCTTCACCGAGGCCTTCGAGGGTGAGCGGGAACATGTCGAACACCTGACGGACGTACTCGATGCTGTTACCGCTCCAATACCGCTGCGGCTCCGGATTGAGCCAGATACTGCGATGGTAGTGCTGGCTGAGCATCATCAGCCACTGCAGGCCTTCGATGCCCCGGTCGTCGCCGAGGTCGAGCGAGCCGCCCGCCGCGAGAAGCTCGTAGGGCGCCATGAGCGCGTCGCCGACCACGATCAGCTTGTAGTGAGGGCCTGTCTCTTGAATCAGCTCGCGCACCTTCACCGGCGTATCGAATCGTTCGGTCTCGTAAACGTGGCCGTACACGCAGTTGTGGAAGTAATAGGTGCGGAGCTCTTTGAAGTGAGAGGACTTCTTGGCCGCCGAAAAGAGCCGTGAGCAAAGATGTGCGAACGGATCCATCGAACCCCCGACGTCCATCATCAAGATGATGCGCGTGTTGTGGCGCCGAGGAGGGCGGGTGACGACCTCGAGCTCGCCGCCGTTCTGCGCCGTGGCGTCGATGGTGCCTTCCAGGTCGAGCTCTTCTTCACCACCCTCACGGGCAAAAGCGCGCAGCTTTCTAAGCGCGACCTGCATCTGGCGCACGTCGAGCGTGAGGTCTTGGCGGTACGGGCGGTAAAGTCGCGCGTCGGCGACCTTGACCGCGCTCCGTCCGCCCCCCGAGCCCCCGATGCGGAACCCTTTGGGCGAGCGGCCGCTGTGACCAAACGGTGAGGTGCCGCCGGTGCCGATCCATTTGTTGCCGCCGTCGTGCTGCTCGTCTTGCTCCTCGAGCCTCTCTTCGAAGAGTTTGCGAAGCTCGTCGAGGTCCAGGTTCTCGACGAACTCGCGCTGCTCGTCGGTGAGCTCGCTGATGTTCTCTTTGGCCTGCTGGAGCCAGCCCCAAAGCTCGTCCTTCAGCTTCTTGGATTGGATCTCGACGCCCTTGAAGAACGAGAGGAACGCCTCATCGAAGGAGTCCAGATGCGCCTCGCTGTGGATCATCACCGAGCGAGCAACGTTATAAAAACCGTCCAGCGAGCTCTCGTGGAGCCCCGCCTGCAATGCTTCGGCAAGCGCCAGCACCTCCTGCGTCCCCACCGGGACGCCGCGACCGCGAAGCTCATACATGAACGGGACTAGGATCTTAACTTCTCCATTGTCGGCCGCCCGAGAGTTGGTCGGCGAAAGCGATGAGGTCTTGTTCCTTTTTGAGGAGCGCGCCCAGGAAGGGAAGGTTCTCCTCGAGCTTGACGCCGTCGATCCCAGCGCGCTGCAGCACCGCGATCCAATCGACGAGCTCGCTCGTACTGGGGCGTTTTCGGAGTCGCCGCATGCTGCGGATCTCGTAGAACGTCTTGAGGGCTTGGTCGACGAGGCTCGCGTGAACCTTGGGATGGTGCACGCGGACGATTTCGTTCATCAGCTCGGGTGTCGGAAAGTCGATGAAGTGAAACACGCAACGGCGCAGGAATGCGTCGGGAAGCTCCTTTTCCGCATTGCTGGTGATGATCACCACCGGGCGTTGGGCGGCGATGATGTCCTGCTGCGTCTCGTCGATGTGAAACTGCATGCGGTCGAGCTCGTTGAGGAGGTCGTTCGGGAACTCCACATCGGCCTTGTCGATCTCGTCGATGAGGAGGACCACGCGTTCGTCGGCATTGAAGGCCTCGCCCATGGGCCCGAGCTTGATGTACTGACTGATGTCGTTGACGTCCTTGTCTCCAAATCGCGAGTCGTAGAGGCGCTGGACCGTGTCGTACACGTACAGGCCGTCCTGGGCGCGAGTCGTGCTCCGGATGTTCCAGCGGAGAAGGGGCATCCCAAGGGCTTCGGACACCGCCTCGGCCAGCAGAGTCTTCCCGGTGCCCGGCTCCCCCCGAATGAGGAGGGGTCGCTCGAGCACGACCGCGCAGTTCACCGCGGACTCCAGCGCTTCGCTGGTCAGGTACGTGGGGGTTCCGGAAAAACGTCGAAAATCATCAGCCATGGCGGGCAAACGTATCATGATCCCGCGCGATAGCGACCGGGAGGGGTCCGGGCAGGGCGGGGCTGCAGGGGTGCAGCCGGAGCTGTCGGTCCCAGGGCCAGAGCCAGGGACCGTGTTCGGGGATCTGCGCGCCGGTGCACGGCGGAGCGCGACACAGCGTTCCATCGAACGGCTCGGATTGCTGTCTTATCCCTTGTCATCCTCGACCTCGACTCAACCATGCATCGCGCTCGGCCGCATCCGTGCACCCGTGGTGATCAGTGCGAGCGTCAGTGCCAGCGTCAGTGTCAGTGCGCGCGTCAGCGACCTCGCCGGTGCTGGGAAGAGCGCCAGAAACCTCACACATTACAGAGAGTTAAGGAGTCGGCCCTGGGGGTTGGCACCCTCCTTGACAGCCCTATTGGCAGGACGAATAGTAGCGCGTTCTCGTGACCTGGGAGGGTCGCTTGGCCGTCGCCTGTCGAGCTGAATTCAATGTCTGCATTCGTCCTACAGATCCAGGACCTCGATGAGTCGGGGAAGGATTGGAGCTTTGCCATCGGCGTGGATTGGCTGGCGTCTGCGCTTGCAGACACGGAGCTGAGCCCCGGAACCGACGACGGGCTACTGACCGTGCATGCCCAGCGCAATGGGCTCGATGTGCTGGTGCAGGCGCAAATCCAGGCTGCAATGACCGCCACCTGCGCGCGCTGCTTGGCAGAGGTCCCGCTCGACGTGAACCTCGCCCTCACAGCCCTCTACAGCCCGGAGCACATGCGACCCGCCGAGAGCCACGAGATCGACGTCCGATTGGACGAGACGAACCAAGACTACTACAGCGGGAGCGAGCTCGTGTTGGACGCGATGGTGCGGGAGCACCTCTTGCTCGAAGGACCTATGAAACCGCTGTGCTCGGAGACCTGCGCGGGCATCGCGATTCCGGAGCATCTTCGACCCCCTGCAGACATCTTTGGGGATTCGGCGCCCGATGCGCGCTTCGCCCCGCTACTCAAACTAAAGGAAGCGCTTACAAAGAGCGAGGAGTGATCCCGTGGCAGTACCGAAACGTAGAACCAGCCCGATGAAGCGCGATCAGCGGCGCGCCAATCACGACAAAATCACCGCCCCGAACGTCAGCGCATGCCCGAACTGCGGCGACGCGATGTTGCCTCACCGGGCGTGCCCGGCATGCGGGTTTTACAAGGGTCGTCAAGTCAGCAAGGGCAACGCTGAAGAGCACGAGTAGCTCGTGTTCGATCTGGCGGGGAAAATCGCCGTCGTGACCGGGGGGTCGCGAGGCATCGGTCGCGCAACCTGTCTTGCGCTGGCCGAGGCCGGCGCGTTGGTCCTCGTCAACTACCGGTCCAACGAGGAAGCGGCGAACGAAACCCTGCGTCTCATCGAAGCGGCCGGCGGGCGGGGCGAGTTGCTTCCCTTCGACGTTGCAGACGCTGACGCGGTGGATGCCGCCATCAAGGCGGCGATCGAACGGCACGGCCAGATCGACATCCTCGTGAACAACGCGGGAATCTCGATCGATCAACTGTTGTTGAGAATTTCAGCGAGAGACCTCGAGATGACCTGGGCCACCAACGTGAACGGGGCGGTGTACTGCGCCAAGGCGTGCATCCGCCCGATGATGAAGAAGCGCTGGGGTCGCATCATCAACCTCTCGAGCGTCGTGGCCGAGTCTGGCAATGCCGGTCAGGTGGCCTATTCGACGTCGAAAGCTGCGATTCTGGGCCTTACGCGCACCCTGGCGCGGGAGTATGCATCGAGGGGGATCACCGTGAACGCCATTGCTCCTGGGTTCATCGACACCGAAATGACTGCAGATCTGCCGGCTTCGGCCAGGCAGGGCATCATCGATCGGACGCCGCTCGGGCGAATTGGGCGCCCCGAAGAGGTGGCGGCCGCAGTAGTATTTTTAGCAAGCGACGAAGCGGGCTATATCACCGGGCAAGTAGTCCGGGTCAATGGAGGCATGCACGTCTAGGCGTGCGTGACGGAGGAAACAGATGGACATCGCTGAGAAGGTCAAAGAAATCGTGTCGGACAAGCTCGACGTCGACGGGGCCGATATCCAAGAAGAGCAGGACTTCATCGAGGATCTCAAGGCCGACTCACTCGCGATCGTCGAGGTCGTCTTGGCGCTCGAGGAGCAATTCGAGATCGAGATCCCGGACGAGGACACCGAGAAGATCAAGACCGTTCGTGATGCCATCGAGTACATCAAGGCACACAAGGGTTGAGCGCGCCCTGCGCGTCCCTCACCGGACGAGCTGATGCGACGAGTCGTCATCACAGGCGTGGGCACCGTGAGCCCCTGCGGCGCGGATGTCGCCAGCACTTGGAACAACGTCTCCGAGGGGCGGAGCGGCATCGCGCGAATTCAGTGTTTCGATCCGACCGAGTTCGCCTCGCAGATCGCCGGAGAGTGCACGGACTTCGAGCCGTTACAGTACATGCCCAAGAGGCGCTTGCGCGAGGCGGCCCGATTCATTCAGCTCGCGATCGCGGCGAGCGCCCAAGCGATCAAGAGCGCAGGCTTCGAGCCGACCGATGAGCAGAAGGAGCGAGTCGGGACCTTCATCGGCGTGGGTTTCTGCGGTCTCGAGGTTTTCGAGGATACTTGCAGGACGCTGTTCGACAAGGGTCCGCGCCGGGTCTCGCCCTATTTCATCCCATCGGTGATCTCCAATCTGGCGCCCGCGCAGGTCAGCCTGGAGTGGGGCTTCAAGGGGCCGAGCTATACTCACACCAGCGCCTGTGCCTCGGGGGCTCATGCGATCGGCGACGCCTTCCGATGGATTCAGCGCGGAGAGATCGACGCCGCCGTTGCGGGAGGCGCGGAAGCTGCAGTGACCCCGATCGGCGTGGCCGGGTTCACCTCCATGCGCGCGCTGTCGCGTCGCAACGAAGAGCCCGAGCGCGCGAGCCGCCCCTTCGACGTGGACCGAGACGGATTCGTGATCGCCGAGGGTGCAGGCGTGCTGATCCTGGAGGAGCGCGAAGCTGCGTTCGCCCGTGGCGCGGACATTCTGGCGGAGCTCGTCGGGTACGGGGCCACGTCGGACGCACATCACATGGTCCAACCCGCACCCGAGGCGGAAGGCGCCCAACGAGCGATGAAGCTGGCGCTCGCCGACGCGAAGCTGAACCCCGACGACATCGACTACATCAATGCGCATGGCACCTCGACGCCCATGGGTGACGTCGAGGAGCTTCAGGCGATCCAAAGGGTCTTTGGCGCGCATGCGACGGGCGGGCTTGCCGTGTCGAGCACGAAGAGCATGACCGGGCATCTGCTGGGCGCAGCGGGCGGCCTCGAGCCCGTGCTCTGCGTGTTGGCGATCCGTGATGGTCTCGTGCCGCCGACGATCAATCTCGACACGCCCGATCCCGCCGCGGCGCGGATGAATCTGGTGCCCAATCAGGCACAGGAGCGTCCGATCCGCGCGGTGATGAACAACTCGTTTGGCTTTGGCGGTACGAACTGCGCGCTCGTGCTAAAAGCTCCGTAGAGATGCCCAAGACCGTCATCGTCGGCTCGGATCACGCGGGGCTCGAGTTGAAGCGCGAGCTCAGCGGCGTTGCAGCGGAGCTAGGCTATCAGGTCGTCGACCTCGGCACGCACAGCGAAGACTCCACGGATTACCCCGACTACGCGCACCGGGTCGCGGGCGCCGTGGCGCGCGGCGAAGGGCTCGGGCTCCTGGTCTGCGGTACGGGAATCGGCATGTCGATGGCCGCGAATCGCCACGCGGGAGTGCGTGCGGCCGTCTGTGGGGATGTCTTCAGCGCCTCGATGGCGCGTCGACACAACGACGCGAACGTGCTCTGCATCGGTTCCCGTGTCGTCGGTGCAGGCCTCGCCGCCGAGATCCTCAAGGCGTTCCTCGGCGCCGGCTTCGAAGGCGGTCGGCACCAGCACCGGGTCGAGAAGATCGACGCTTCGAATGAAGGTTGAGCAGGACGAGCGCTTTCGCGAGCAGCGCGACCGCTTTCGGCTCAAGTGGAACTGCGAAGACTGCTTGCTGTTCGACGCGGAGCTCGGCTGCGCCCATGGCTATCCGACGCACCGGCATCGAGAGTCGCGGTACGAGGATCCGGACGCGCCGCTGCTATTTTGCAAAGACTTCGAGCTCACCTGAGTGACGCCACGTCGGAGATGCTTCCGAGCAACAACGACGCCGTCTGCCGCGGTCATTCAAGTCGGGGATCTATGCGAGAGTCGCATGGTCAAGTCCTTGGCTGCGCGGAGCGTGACCGAGGGCTTGAGCTCGAGGGTTTGGCCCGGTAGTAGCTCGAACCGGTACTCGCGGATCAAGGTCGCGAGGAGCAGGACGGCTTCCATCATTGCGAAGTGGTTCCCGATGCAGACGCGCGGTCCGCCACCGAAGGGGAAGTAGGCGTACTTGTGGATCGCCTTGGCACGTTCGGGCAGCCAGCGGTCCGGGTCGAAGCGAAGTGGATCGGCGAAGCACTCGGGGCGCCGGTGTGTGACCCATTGCACGAAGAGCAGCGTTACGCCCCGCTTGAGAACATACCCACCAAGCTCGTAG
>JBAVOF010000405.1:0-2713 GCA_049691835.1 Polyangiales bacterium | reverse complement strand
CCTCGTGCTCTGGCCGGTTTCTTTCGACGGAAGCCTTCGCACGGCGTATCCTGATGTTCGGGCTGATGTCGAGGCCTGGTGCGCCGAGGAACGCATTGCGCGACCAGCGGATGAGCTCATCTCGGGCTTCTACGTGCCAATGGCGGCCTGGGTCGCGGAGCACGTCGAGGGCGGTACGCTGGTGTTCGGTCTCAACGGTGCGCAGGGCACCGGGAAATCGACCTTGGCTCGTTTGCTTTGTCGACTTCTGGAGCGCCTCTACGGGTTGCGCGTGGCGATTCTGTCGTTGGATGATCTCTATCTGACCGCGGCCGAACGACTGGCGTGTGCGCACGCGATTCATCCCCTGCTCGCCACCCGCGGGGTACCCGGGACGCACGATGTCGACCTAGGGATACGCATCGTTCGAGCACTGCGCGCCGGCAAACCTTCGGCGCTACCGCGCTTCGACAAGGCGAAGGACGAGCGTCGCCCCGTCGCGCAATGGCCAAGATGGGAGGGCCGGTGTGACGTGCTGCTCTTCGAAGGCTGGTGTGTGGGTGCGCGGCCCCAGCCTGTCAGCGAGCTGCAGGCGCCCATCAACGGGCTCGAACGCATGGAGGACCCCTCCGGCGATTGGCGCTGGTACGTCAATCGGGAGCTCGGCGGGCGGTATCAAACGCTGTTCGCCGAGATCGACCTCCTGGTCATGCTGCGCCCGCCCGATTTCGATCGAGTCTACGCTTGGCGTGAAGAGCAGGAGGCTCGCCTCCGCGCGCTTGGGGGCGGGACCGAAGTCATGACGCCGAGCGCGGTGCGGCGATTCGTCATGCATTTCGAGCGATTGACGCGGTTTATGTGGGAGGAGATGCCGGCGCGTGCAGACGCCGTCGTGTACCTCGGTGACGACCATGCGCCGGTTCAGGTCGATCTCGGAGATATCCTGCGGCGTCCTTGATGGACCTCGTCGCGGGTTTCGTCGTCGACCTCGCGGTCGAAATCGCGCGAAGGCGTCTCGCGCACCATCGGCGAGTAGTGCTTCACGAACGCCGCCCGGATCTCGTCGAGTGGCAGGTCGTCGTACTCACCATGAAACCGGAGGTATTCCATGTGTCGGCGGCCTTCGAGATCGAAAGGATGATAGATCGAGTCCTGGGTTCCATCGAAGTCCAGAGGTTTGATGCGGAACTTCTCACATAGCTCCAGGTTGAATGCTGGAGTGGCTTTCACCCATTTTCCTCCGAGCAGAATCGAAGTGTAGCCGTGCCAGTAGAACACGTCGGTGCTCATGATCTGGCGCATTCGTTCCGTTGACAGATGGTTCCTCACATCGGCAAAACCGAGCCGTGCGGGGATCCCGAGAGACCTGCAACACGCCGCGAGCAAGACCGCCTTCGGAACGCACCAGGCCCGCTTGGTCTCGACGGTGGTGCTCGCCCTGAGACCCGGCACAGTCATGGTGAGCGAGTATGGGTCATAGCGGATGCCATCGCGCACGGCGTAGTAAAGCTCGACCGCGCGCTCGCGGTCGTCGGACGGTCCACCGGCCGCGGCTTGCGCGAACGCGACGACGGCAGGGTGCTCGTAGTCGAGGGTCGGTGTGGGCGTCACAAGGTCGATCCCGTGCAGCTCGATCCAGTCCCTGCCGTGCAGCCAAAGCAGTGTCGATCGGTTCGAATCGCGCGGGACTCGAGCGCGGCGAGATCGAACTCCCGAATGTGCCTCGGCGTACCCTCCGAGACGGGAATGTCTAGCATCTGGTTGAAGTCGCAATCAAAGAGACGGCCGTCCCAGCTTACTGAAATCGTGTTGCGGCACATGAGCCCATGCGCGGCCTGCGGGTTGAACGACTCGATGAGCTTGCTCATGTAACCTTCGAGATTTCCGGATTCGAGCAGCCAATCGAGGTGGCGGCTGATCGGCATGTTGGTGATGGTGTACAAAGAGTCGAAGCACACACCGTAGAGACGCTCGAGCTCGCGTTTCCATTCGGCTTCCAGGCCGGCCTGTGCGGCGGGGAGCACGGCGCCTATCGGGTTGGTCACCAAGACCAGACGAAGCCCCGACCGGCCGTCGCCGTACCCGAGCGCATTGAGTCGTTGCAACACACGGATGCTCTTCTCGAAGACGCCGTCGCCGCGTTGCAGGTCGGTGCACGCTTGCTGGTAGTGAGGGAGCGAGCACACTAGCTCGACGCTATGCTCTGCGAAGAACTCCGGCAGGTCCCTGTGCGGGCCGGTCTCCAAGATTGTGAGGTTGCAGCGATCCATGACGTGACGACCTAGCGATGCGCATTGCTCGACCAGCCATCGAAAATTGGGATTGAGCTCGGGCGCCCCCCCGGTGATGTCGACGTTCGCAATGGCGTTCCGCCGAAGGGCGTCGACGCATGCCTCTGCGGTTTCGCGTGACATGATCTCGGTCCGATCCGGACCGGCGTCCACATGGCAGTGGCGGCAGGTTTGGTTGCAGAGCTTCCCCACGTTGATCTGCAAGACGTCGATCTGGGTCGGTCGTAGAGGCCACAATCCCTCAACCGCCAGCGCCTCGTGAAAGTTTCGAGCGATGTATAGGCGTCCGAGCTGGAGCAATTGCTCGCTGGCCTCGGCGAGCGGCAAGCGTCTCGCCTGCAGCGACCGTCGTGGGGTTGGTTGGATTTGCGAGTTGCTGGGCATTGGCGGCCGAGAGCGCGGTCCTGGGCGAAAGGTCGCGGGTTCCGAGTGCAGGTTAGCAG
>JBAVOF010000404.1:0-2939 GCA_049691835.1 Polyangiales bacterium | reverse complement strand
CCTACTAGCGTGCCCTTGCCCGGGCGCTATACTCCGCGCCAATTTTTTGGCTCCTTGGGAGGTTCCGGTGACCGACAGCATCCTACGGGAAGCACTCACCTTCGATGACGTGTTGCTCCTTCCGGGTTACGCAGATTTCCTGCCTGCGAACGCGGACGTTTCGACTCGGTTCACGCGCGAGCTCGAGCTGCGCATCCCGTTCGTGTCGAGCGCCATGGACACGGTCACCGAGTGGCGCACCGCCGTCACGATGGCTCGGGAAGGAGGCATCGGGATTCTCCACAAGAACATGAGCCCCACGCTGCAGGCGCTCGAGGTCACCAAGGTCAAGCGGGCCGAGACGGGCATGATTGTCGACCCCGTGACCGTCGGCCCGGGCGAGTCGCTTCACGACGCCCTCGAGCTGATGCGACGCCACGAGATTTCCGGGCTCCCGGTCGTCGAGGGCAAGCGTCCGGTGGGCATTCTCACCAGCCGCGACATTCGGTTCGAGCAGAACCTGAACCAGAAGGTCGCGCAGCTGATGACGAAGGAGCTCGTCACAGTGCCTCCGGGGGTCGAGCAGGGCAAGGCGCGCGAGCTCCTGCACAAACACCGGATCGAGAAGCTGCTCGTGGTCGGGGAGGGCGGCGAGCTGGTCGGCCTCATCACCATCAAAGATTTGTTGCAGGCGGACCGGTATCCGGACTCGATCAAGGATTCCCTCGGGCGCCTGTGTGTGGGAGCAGCGCTTGGCGTGGGCCCGGATCGGGAAACTCGCACCGAGGCGCTCGTTCAGGCGGGCGTCGACGTTCTGATCATCGACACCGCGCACGGTCACAGCAAGGGTGTGATCGAGGCCGTGCGCGATACGAAGGCGACATACCCGGACGTGCAAGTGGTTGCTGGAAACGTCGCGACCGCCGAGGGGACGAAGGCCCTGATCGACGCGGGTGCCGATGCCGTGAAGGTCGGCATGGGGCCCGGTTCGATTTGTACCACGCGGGTGGTGGCCGGCATTGGCGTACCTCAAGTGACGGCGGTGATGGACTGTGCCCGGGTGGGCCGGGAGCACGGGGTTCCCATCATCGCGGATGGCGGCGTGAAGTATTCTGGCGACGCCGTGAAGGCGATTGCGGCCGGTGCCAACAGTGTGATGATCGGCTCTCTATTTGCCGGCACCGACGAGGCGCCAGGGGAGCTCGTCCTCTACCAGGGTCGAACCTACAAGTCGTATCGCGGCATGGGCTCTCTTGGCGCGATGCGCGAAGGTTCATCGGATCGCTATGCGCAGGCCGACGTTTCGGACGTGGGTAAGCTAGTGCCCGAGGGAATCGAGGGTCGGGTGCCGTACCGCGGCGCGCTGTCCACTGTGGTTTACCAGTTGGTGGGCGGACTCCGGGCCGGCATGGGGTACACGGGTTGCCCGTCGGTCGCCGAGCTTCAGAAGAACGCGCAGTTCGTCCGCATCAGCGCAGCGGGGCTCCAGGAGAGCCATGTGCACGACGTGATGGTGACGAAAGAAGCGCCTAACTACCGCATCAGTCAGTAAGCACGAGGCGCCGCCGCTGCGGTTGCCCCGCTCGACCGGCTTGGAGCCCCATGTTAGACCCGCGCCATGATCGTCGATGGGGTCCTGATTCTCGACTTTGGGTCGCAATATACGCAGCTCATCGCTCGTCGGATTCGGGAACAGCACGTCTACTGTGAAATTCAGCCGTGCACTTACCCGCTCGCGGAGATCCGAAGCATGGCACCCCGTGCGCTCATTCTGAGCGGCGGGCCCGCGAGCGTGTTCGCGGAGGGGTCCCCTAGCATCGACCCAGGCATCTTTGACCTCGGCGTCCCGGTCCTCGGCATTTGCTACGGGATGCAGCTCACCAGTCATCTTCTCGGTGGCAAGGTCGAGCAGGCAGATGAGCGTGAGTACGGGCCGGCGCGGCTCGAGGTGCTCAAACCCGAGGGACTTCTTCATGGGTTCAAGGTCGGGAGCCACGTCGACGTCTGGATGAGCCATGGCGACCGCGTCGAACGACTGCCCCCGGGCTTCGAGACGATCGCGCGAACGTCCAATAGCCCGTTTGCGGCAGTCGCGAACCTCGACCGAAACATCTTTGGGGTGCAGTTCCACCCCGAGGTGGCCCACACGCCGCGTGGCGTCGAGATGATTCGGGCTTTCCTGTTCGAGGTGGCCCGGTGTTCGGCGAATTGGACGCCCGGCTCGTTCGTCGAGCAGAGCGTGGAATCCATCCGGCGCCAAGTCGGCGACCGGGCCGCCGTCTGCGGCTTGTCCGGTGGTGTCGATTCGTCGGTAGCGGCGATGCTGGTGTCCCAAGCGATCGGCGACCGACTTACTTGCATCTTCGTCGACAACGGCCTGCTCCGAAAAGACGAAGCCGAGTCGGTGGTCCACACCTACCGTGACCACTTCGGGCTCAAACTGATTCACGTCGACGCCGTAGAGGAGTTCCTCAAGGCACTGCGCGGCGTCAGCGATCCCGAGCAGAAGCGGAAGATCATCGGTCGTGTATTCATCGATGTGTTCCAGCGAGAGGCCGAGAAGCTCCACGATGTTGGATATCTCGTGCAGGGGACGCTCTATCCCGACGTGATCGAGAGCCTGTCGTTCAAAGGCCCAAGTGCGGTCATCAAGAGCCATCACAACGTTGGTGGACTGCCCGACACCCTGCATCTGGAGCTCATCGAACCACTGCGTCTTCTCTTCAAGGACGAGGTTCGCGAGGTTGGGGAGGCGATGGGAATGCCGCGCGACGTCCTATGGCGCCATCCGTTTCCGGGCCCTGGGCTCGCGGTCCGCTGCCCTGGCACGATCGAGCGCGAGAAGCTCGAAATTCTCCGGGAAGCGGACGCAATTTTCGACGAGGAGCTGCGGTCGGCCGACCTCTACGACAAGATTTGGCAGGCGTTCTGCGTGATCCTTCCCGTGCGCACGGTCGGCG
>JBAVOF010000403.1:0-3526 GCA_049691835.1 Polyangiales bacterium | reverse complement strand
AACGGGGTCCTTTGCCCCAGCGATCGCCGTATTCATCAATACGCCGCTGATGCCGAGCTCCATCGCCAGCGCTGCGTCGGAAGCGGTGCCCACCCCAGCATCGACGATGACCGGGACGCCCGCGTGTTGGACGATAATCTCGATGTTGAAGGGGTTGCGAACACCGAGGCCGCTCCCGATGGGAGCGGCGAGTGGCATGACCGCGGCGCAACCGAGATCCTCCAGCCGCCGCGCGGCAACGGGGTCATCGTTGAAGTAGGGCAGGACCGTGAACCCTTCGTCCACCAGCGTCTTGGCGGCTTGCAGCGTCGCGGGCACGTCGGGGAAGAGGGTTTTGTCGTCTCCGATCACCTCGAGCTTGATCAGCGGTGTGTCGAGAAGCTCCCGTGCCAGCCCGGCCGTGCGAATCGCTTCTGCGGCTGTGTAGCACCCGGCGGTGTTCGGAAGGACTGTGTACTTGCCCTGACGCAGAACGGTCATGATCGAATCCGCTCCTGTCGCGGTCAAATCAACACGCCGCACCGCGACGGTGACCACCTCGCAGCCCGAAGCCTCGAGCGCCTTGCGCGCGGTGTCGAGGTCCGGGTACTTGCCCGTACCGGTGAACAAGCGCGACCGAAACTCGAACCCGCCAATCTTCAGGACGTCGTCGATCACTCAGCCGCCTCCTACGAAATGAACCACCTCGACCCTGTCACCGTCGTCGAGCCGGGTGTGCTCGTGTTGGGCGCGCGGGACGATTTCTTCGTTGCGCTCCACGGCCACCAAAGCCTCCGCGAGGCCGAGCGACGCCAGCAACTCTTTCACCGTCGTGCTCGGCGCGACCTGCCGTTCTTCGCCGTTGACCACCAGACGCATCGAACGTGAGCGTAGGGCGTCGCCCTGTTTGCTGCAAGCGGGCTCGGAGATGGGCGCGGTCGGTGGCTGATGGTAGGCTCACCGGATGAGGCGCATCGTGCACGGCGACAATGCGGAGGTTCTGGCAACACTGCCGCGCGGCTTCGCACGTTTGATCTACATCGATCCTCCCTTCAACACGGGACGCAAGCAGGCGCGTCAACGGATGCGGGTGACGGCCTCGCCGAACGGCGAACGGGGAGGCTTCGGCGGGCGGCGCTACGGCGTGGAGCGCATCGACAGCCCCGCCTACGAAGACGAGTTCGAAGCATACGTCCCATTCCTGCTGAGCCGTATCAACGCAGCGCTGCCATGCTTGACCGCTGACGGCTCGCTCTTCGTGCACCTCGACTACCGAGAAGTGCACTATGTGAAGGTGGCGCTCGATGGCCTCCTCGGACGCAGCCGGTTTCGCAACGAGATCATCTGGGCTTATGATTTCGGCGGGCGGTCGAAGCGCGCGTGGCCTGCCAAACACGACAGCTTGCTCTGGTACGTTCTGGACCCGAATCACTACGTGTTTCAGTTCGAGGAAATGGATCGAATCCCGTACATGGCCCCTGGTCTTGCGGGGAAAGAAAAAGCAGCACGCGGCAAGACGCCGACGGACGTCTGGTGGCACACCATCGTCCCGACCAACGGCAGCGAAAAAACCGGCTACCCGACGCAGAAGCCGCTAGGGGTGCTCGAGCGCATCATCAAAGTGCACACCCAGCCTGGCGACATCGTGCTCGATTTCTTCGCCGGCAGTGGAACCACGGGGGAAGCGGCCGCGCGCCTCGGCCGAGGGTTCGTGCTCATCGACGAGCATCCGGAAGCGATTGCAACCATGCGCCAGAGGCTCGACGCATGGGACCCCGAGGTAGTGGTGCACCGGGATGATCAGCGTGGTTCGAGCTCGACCTCGAAGACTTGAGGCCAGAGCTTCCCGGTGAGCAGAAAGGTCTGGGACTCCGGTTTGTATGCGATTCCGTTGAGGACGTCGGCTCGCGTGGCTTCGGCTGGCGAGAGCAAGCCGCTCGCATCGATGGTTGCGCTGACGTGCCCTGTTTTTGGATCGATGCGCAGAATCTCCTCACGTTGCCAGATGTTGGCGTAGACGTCGCCCCCCACGCACTCCAACTCGTTGAGCTGGCGGACGGGTCGCCCATTCTTGAGCACAGTCACCTCGCGCAGAAGCTCCATCGAGTCCGGGTCGCGGAACTCCAAAGTCGAGGAACCGTCGGTCATCACCAGTGCCGCACCGTCGTAGCACAGGCCCCATCCCTCGCCGGGGTAGCGTAGCGTCTCTCGTTCTTCGAGCGTTGCCAGATCCGAGACGATGGCGATTCCCGCGCGCCAAGTGAGCTGAATCAAACGATCACCCACGAGCGCCAAGCCCTCGCCGAACAAGCTGCGATCCAGCTTGCGATCGGTGAGAACCTTTCCGTCTTGCAGTCGGACTTTGCGCAGCGACGATTGTCCGTACTGACCGGTGCTTTCGTATAGGTAGCCGTCGTGCCAGATGAGACCCTGCGTGAACGCATTCGTCGAGTGCGGGTACCGGGCGACGACACGCACCCGTAGCTCTTCGATGCCCGGCGATTTCGTCGGGAGCGACGCTTCCGCCGGGTGAATGTCCACGGGAGTGACGGTTTCTGGTGCCTGATCGCGACAGCCGGACGTATCGGCGACCCCGACCGCGAGAAGAGCGGCGCCCAGGGTTGCCAGCCAGCAGGTGCGTATCGTTCGCAGGTCGGCGCGGGCGACTCCTTCGTGGTGGCGTCGTGAAGCCGGGGCCATGCAGACCGGAGCCTAGCCCCGCTGCCGTGGGACGCCAATACTTGACGCCAGAGAGGCCAACCACTAGCCCCAAGCCGTGCAAACCGATTCGCCCAAACCTTCCAGACCGCGGGTGCAGAGTGCGGACGCCTGTGTCAGGCCGACGCGGGCGGAGGTGCTCCTCGACGCAATCGGAAACAATCTGCGGGTCGTACGGGACGCTGCGCACGGGCGCAAAGTCCTCGCGGTCGTAAAGGCGGACGCCTACGGGCACGGCGTAGTCCCGGTCGCCCGGCGACTTCAAGCCGACGGGGTCGATGGTTTTGGCGTGGCGCTGGCTGAGGAGGGCATCGAGCTTCGCGAAGCGGGTATCGATCGTGCGATCCTCGTTCTCAACGGGATTAGTGGCGGCGCACACCGGGAGATCATCGCCGCCGGGCTAACCCCCGTGCTTTACGAGATCTCCGAGGCGCGCGCGTTCCAGAACGTATCCAACGATCGCCCGATCGACGTGCACCTGAAGGTCGACACCGGGATGGGGCGTCTCGGCGTGCCGCTCGGCGAGCTTGAGGATTTTCTTCGAGCCCTCAGACAATCTCCGTCCATTCGAATCGCCGGGCTCATGACGCACCTTTCGACCGCGGATTCCGACCCAGAGTACGTTGCCGAGCAAATGGCCGGCTTCGCGCGTGCGCTCGGTCTCGTTCGCCGTTTCCGTCACGAGCCATCAGTCTTGCATGCCGCCAATAGTGCTGCGCTCTTCAGGCATCCCGAGACCCACTTCGATTGGGTTCGTCCCGGACTGGCGCTCTACGGTTATCCGGGCTGCGATACGATCGACGCGCCATTGCAGCCCGCCATGCGTTGG
>JBAVOF010000402.1:0-6072 GCA_049691835.1 Polyangiales bacterium | reverse complement strand
GGAAGGAGCTCGGCGCCAGGCCCGCCGGGCCGCTCGCGTCCGCGTGGCGAGATCTGAACGATCGGGTCGGCGCCGGAGGTGCTGAGCCCAACGCAACTGGTGCGTCGCAGCCGCCGTCGACTCCACTCGCGACTCGCGGTAGCGGACTGGCGACAGATTGGAGTCCCGCCTTGTTGGTCGGACGCCGCGAGGAGAGAGACCGTCTGCTTTCGCTCCTGGATGACGCGGGAGGCGGAACGCTGAGGATCTTTTTGCTCAAGGGGGAATCCGGCGTTGGCAAGACGAGGCTGCTCACGGAGCTGACCGAGGAGGCTCGACAGCGTGGCTGCACCGTATTCGAGGCGGCTGCGTACGAAGCGGAAGCCGGCCGCCCGTACGGACCATGGATAGACGCGCTGCGACGGCTCCCAGCGCAGGTCTTTTCCGCGGGCGATCGAGCGGGGCTCGCTCCGCTGCTCCCGGAGCTCGGCGCCACCGATGAGACCCTGCTCAGCCGCGACCGGCTATTTGACGCCGTGGTTGGCCTCATCGCCGCACAGGCTGGGCCCGCGAAGCCCGTGTTGCTGGCCTTCGACGACATCCACTGGTGTGACGCCGCAACCGCGGAGCTTCTCCACTACGTCGCACGCATGAGCCTGAGCCGCCCCGTGGCCATCGCCATGGGCGCACGCGACGGAGAGCTGGTCGACAACGAATCGGCGATGCGAATGCTCCGCAGCTTTCGTCGCGATGGCTTGATCGACGAGCAACTATTGTTGCCGCTCACGCGACGCGACATCGCCGAGTTGATTCGAGCAATCCGCAGCAACGCTGATGCCGCAGAGGTCTTCAATCAAAGCGGAGGGAATCCATTGCTCGCGCGGGAGCTGGCTCACGCCGCGTCGACATCCGGCGAGGGGGTTCCGCGTTCGCTGAAAGGCCTGATCGGCGACCGGATTGGACGGCTGGGTGCCGAGGCGGTTGACGTGCTTCGATGGGGCGCAGTGTTGGGGCCGACCTTCGACATCACGCGTCTCACCGAGCTGGTGTCCCTAAACTTCGATCTTCTCATGAACGCCCTCGGGGAGCTCGAGCGCCACGCTCTACTGCAAAGCGACGTAGCCACCACGAGCATGTACGCGTTTCACCACGCGCTGGTACACCGGGTGGTCTATTCGGAGATCTCCGAGCCGCGGCGCAAGCTGATGCACCTGCGCGTCGCTCGCGCTCTGCAAGGGCGAAACGACCCGGACGGCACGATCGCTCTCGAGCTCGCCCATCATGCTGCGGTAGGCGGCGATCCGGCCATGGCCGCGCGGGCTTGTGTCGCAGCCGGCAACCGATGTCTGCGTGTGTTCGCGAACTCGGAAGCCTACTCGCACGCACGCCGGGGCCTCCGCTTGGTGGAAGAGCTTCCCGACCCGGAGCGCCTGAAGCTCCGAATCGAGCTCAAGCAGATCAGCTTGGGAGCGCAGCAACCAAAGGATCGGGAAGCCGAAGCCAAGAGACTCGAAGCACTCGCGGAGGAAGCACTCGACGCTGGTTGTGCCGAGCACGCGCGTCTGGGCTTCACCCTGGTGAGCTACCTGCGTTGGCATGAGGGCGCCGTCGGCGACGCCCATCGGCTGTCGCTTCGCGCTGCGTTCGCGAGCCGCGGCAGCGACGATCGAAGCCGCGTGATCGGCATCGCGGAGGCCGCGCGGTGCCTCGTGATTCTGGAGCGGGACATCGCACAAGCGGAGGCATTGCTGCTCGAGGCGCGAGCCCTGGCGGAGCGCGCAGGAGAGTCTGCATGGGCGATTTTCGATGCGCACGGACTGTTGCGACTGCGCGCCGGGGCGCTGGACGAAGCGAGAGCCTCGTTTGAACAAGCCTGGGCCGTGGCAAAGCAGAGTGGCAATCGTCTCGAGGAGTTCATGGCGTTGGAACACCTCGTGACGGTGTCCATCGTTCGACAAGACCAGGACGGAGCCTGTGCCTACGCTAAGGAGCTGGCAGTGATCGGCGAGAAGCTCCGCGAGGGAAGCGAGCGACCTCTCGGGCGTGCCATGCTCGCTCTTTGCCAATACCGAAAGAACGGCGCCGACTATCGACTGGTCCTCGACGATGCTATTCAATCGCTTCGAGACGTCGATGCGAAGCAGCGACTCGCTTTCGTTCTCACGCAGGTAGCCTCAATCGAGTCGGAACGAGGGCAACTCGACACCGCCGCGGCCCGTGCCGAGGAGGCGGTGGAGCTCGCCGGGGTGCTGGAGCAACCGAGCGAAGTGGCGCTGGCGCGTGTTGTATTGCTGCGAATCGCCCGAGTGCGTCGCGACGGCGCAGCGATGCGCGAGCAAGGAGAGAAATTGAGGCAACTCACGGGGTATTCGAAGCACGTTGCCGCGATGGTGGAACGCGAGCTCGCCGCCTCGGAGCTCGATGCAAAAATGCGACAACCACAGTTGGAGGCCAAGTCATGAGCCGTGTGATCGTCGAGAGAAGGTTCGACGACCCGGCATCGTTCGACGACGTGCAGGCGCAAGAGGACCGCTTTGCGTGGTGCCTCGAACAACACGGAGTCCGGTTCATTCGCAGCTATTTCTCGAAAGACCGACGGCGCATGATCTGCGAGTACGAGGCGCCCGATGCAGAATCGGTGAGGGAAGTCCAGCGCACCGCGTCGATGCCTTACGAGCAAATCTGGACGGCGGAGGCTTTCGATTGGGATGTGACGGCGGACTAGGCGCGTGCGTCGGCCCGAGCAATCGAAACATGTCTACCGGCATCATGCGCTGCGAAGTGCTCCCGAAGCGCCGCGTTGAGCTCGGCGGCCTTCTGAAAAGTCACCCCGTGGCCGGCATCGTCGAAGCGCAGCACGCGGGAGCCCGGAATGCGCTCTGCCAAACGATCCGTTTGCGTGGGTCGGATCAGAATATCTTTACCTGGGCGAACGAGGAGCGTCGGTAGCTGGATCTGCGAAAGACGCGACTCCGTAGAGTGTCGCCAGACGGCGTAGAGCTGGCCCAGCACCGTCCGTAGCGAGGGTGGATCGCCGAGACGGAGGTTCAGATGCGAACGAAGCGTGGTCGACCCGATCGATTCGAGGAACTCCTCGGGGTACAGCAAGCGCGGCAACGACCTCAAACGCTGCCTGCGCCCGCCGAACAGGCCCTGGAAGAAAAGACGCATGCCCTTCCAGGTGGGGAGCGATGCAACGTGTGCTCCGCCATGCGTCGCGATCAAGGTGAGGGTCCGGCAGCGACCGGCCGAACGGAGCGCGAGCTCCTGAGCGATCATGCCACCCATCGAAACGCCCACGACATGGGCCCGATCCCAGGAGAGGTCGTCCAGAATCCGAATCGCATCGTCGGCCATCGCAGAGATGGTGCGGAGCAATGGCCCACGATCGCTCTCGCCGACGCCCAGGTGGTCGAAGTGACAGCACCGGTGGTCCAGCTGCAGGTCATCGACCTGCGGCCCCCACACCGCGCCGGGCATCCCGAACCCCATGATGAAAAGCACGGGCGAGCCGTGCTCGCCGAACCGTTGATACGAGAGCCGTGGCGCCGTTCTGGTTCGAACCATGCTCACCGAGCACCTTCGTAGTAGCGAATGGTGGGGTACGCTAGCGAGATGTCGTCATTCTCTGCGAAGCGCTCGAGAATCCGCTCCCAGATCTGCTGTTCGGTGCTGCGGCGCATCTTCGGCTTGGTCATGTAACGGACCGTCAGAAGCACACCACTGTCGCGTACGGTCGTGTACACGATCGGGGTGAGCGTTCCCGAGTCGATCAGGTACCGCGAGGCCGCACGTCGCACTTGGCGCTCCACGTCTTCGGCAACGGCAAACAGGGGATCGTCGACGATGCGCGCGAGGATGCCTTTCGCCTTCTTCCAATCGCTCTCGAAGGTGATGAGGACGGGGATCTCGTTCCAAATATAGTCGAAACCCTTGTTGAAGCTCGCGGTCGTCACGCGAAGCACCTTCCCGTTGGGAACCTGCAAGATCCGCCCAGTGCTCTGATCGGCATCCACCCAGTTTCCGATCTCCAGGAGGCTGAATTGGAACATCCTGATGTCGATTACATCACCGGCTACCCCTTCGATCTCGATGCGATCGCCGACTTCGAACGGACGTCGAATGATGATGAACAAGAATCCAGCAATGTTTGCAACGGTGTCGTGAAGGGCCACGGCCAAGCCCGCCCCCAAGATCCCGGCAAACGTCGCGAGCCGTTCGAGACCCGCGAACCACATCGCGCCCAAGAAGATGATGATCAGAATCGCAATGGTGGAGGTGATTCCGCGGCTCCAACTGTAGCGCTGCCTCACATCGCTGACGTTCCGAAGCATCACCCGCATCACCGCGGACCGGACGATGAGGAAGAAAAGCACCACCAGTAGCGATTTCAGAATCTTGATTTGCGTCTCGGGACGCAAGCCGAGCCAGGGCGCGCCGTCCGTGAAGAGTTTTTCCACATGCCGAGGCTAGCGCCACAAACTGGTCCGCGCGAGACAACGACGGGAAAATCCTATGCCGTCGACTCGACGCGACTCAGCGCTGTTCGCCCAAGTCCGCCAGGGGGACGATCCAGTCCTTCTGGCCCCAGCCCTCGCTCCGCCGGCCGAGGTCGACGTTGGGGTCGATCAGACGTTGGCGGCGGCGCCCGTTGAGCGAGGCCCATGCATCTGCGTAGACCGAAACGTCCGGATACCCCTCGGCACTCCATTGCCGCCGAAGGTGATGCGCGAAGCTGAGGATCATGTCCGGCTGCGTTGACATCATCCAATGCTGGAGCGCAGACAGGTGCTCGCGGGGGTAGACCGTCCAGCTCTTCCCGCGCTGATTATCGACGACGCGAAAGTCGACCTGTCCGGTCTTTTCCATGAGCATCACGTGCCAGGAAAAGCGAAAACCTTGCTCGGTCCAGCAGGTGTTACCGGGATACAAAAACTGCCTCCACGGGAAGACGACCTGAAACGCGAAGTGAGCGGCAAGGAGCATGAAACCGAGCTTTTGCAGAGGTTTGAGCGACGATCGGTCCACTGCGTGATCAAGTAACGCGGCCGGCGCCGGACCAGTGAATCGCCGCGGCCAATCCGGCTCGAAGAAGATGGTCGCGCTGAGCGCCATGACGATTGGAAATACGCCGATGGGGAAGAGCAGGCCCGTGATCGTGTGGAAAATCACGAGCGAGGCGTAGGCGAAGGGCCGAGTCGGGCGGTATAAGAGAAACACGACGACGAAGAGGTCGAACAACGCGCCCGCCCAGCTCATCGCAAACGCAACTGCGGTATGAGCGAGCAGTGGACCGACGACGGGGAGCTCCGCATGAGACCCGAGCCAGGTATGCAGCGGCTCGGCTCGAAGCAGCCAGTCGGCGCGAAGCTTGGCGAGACCCGCCGTGACGTACACCAAACCCACCTGCATGCGGATGGCATGGAGGCACCAACGCGGGATCGTCGCGGACTGACGAGGCCGCGCGAGAAGGCTTCTCAAGGAAAACGCCCTGTCCACCGGCAGGAAGACCATGAGCAGGGCCAGGATGCTGATGAGATAGTAGTGATTGAGATAGGTCGTCCTGTCGATGAGCTCGACATAGGTGAAGCCGATGAAGAATAGGAACAGCGCCGGACGCGACCAAAGTCCGACCATGATCAACCCCGCCAGAGCACCCAGCGCGGCAAAGTGAACGTACATGCCCACCCCGGGCCATGGTTGCACCCACGAGAAGCCCCAATAGGGGAAGAACATCTCCGGCTGGATGTAGAGCTCCTCGATCCAGCCCCTCGCCCAGAACCGGAGGACACTCACCAACATCATCAGGCCGTAGCCGGCCCGGAAGACCCCGAGGCTCGCGCCGTCAATGGGTTCGCGCAACCAGTCGATGTACCTGCTAATCGCCATCCGTATCGTTGAATGTGACGGTGCCCGCAATAGCGTTGATCAGGTCGACACCGATCACGTTTCGAAGCTCTCGAACCTGTTCGTATGCGGCCTGCACCAAGTCGCGTTGCGCCACCACCGCGTGGCTCAGCGGCTCCGGGATCGCCTCCACAGCCCATCTTGCCCGCTTGATCGCCGCGAGGACGTCTCGATCGGTGTCGGGAC
>JBAVOF010000401.1:0-6874 GCA_049691835.1 Polyangiales bacterium | reverse complement strand
CAATCGTTTCGTTCGCGATTACCATTGCGGCGTGTACGAGGCGACCTCCGATGCGGGCAAGCCCCTGGCCAGGTTCACTCGCTCGGGCTGGACCGGTTCGCCGGCATGCACTCCGATCGTCTGGGGGGGCGACCCTACGACGGGGTGGGACTACGACGGCTTGCGGTCGTCGATTTATCGTGCCCTTTCAATCGGGACCTCAGGTGTCGGCATTTGGGGCTCCGACATTGGAGGCTTCTTCTCCTTGTTGGGTCGCCAACTCACGGACGAGATGTTCGATCGCTGGATCGCGTATGGTGGCCTCTCGGTAGTGATGCGCAGCCAGCGAAGCGGGGTCCGGTTTCCGGACTACGTGAGGCCGCAGCCATGGGACACTGCTCATCAACCGGTGTGGCGCCGCTACTCCAAGTTGCACACGCAGCTCTACCCGTACATCCAAGCGGCTGCTGAGAACTACTATGCCAATGGGCAGCCCATCATGCAGCACCACGTGCTGACGCATCCGGCGGACCCTCAGGCCACCGCGCGAGACGACCAGTACATGTTTGGGCGCGACATTTTGGTCGCCCCCGTGCACGTGGAGGGCGCGACAGACCGCGAGCTCTACCTGCCGGCGGGAACCTGGGTCGAGTGGTGGCGCACGCTGTACTACGGCGAAGAGGGAGGCACGTTTTCGCTGGGCGCGGCCGTCCTGCACGAGGGCATGGAGACCATCACGGTTGCCGCACCCAATCCGGAGATTCCGATGTTCGTCCAAACCGGCGCGATCATTCCCATGCTCTCACCCGATGTCTTCACTCTGTCCGAGTACGGTGACGATCCCGCGATCATCCATGCCTCCGATCGTGACCATCTGCTTCACGTCCTGGCCTTTCCTCGAGGCGAAACGTCCGGCGCGTTCTACGACGACGGTGCCTGGACGAGCACCGAAGCAGAGGGAACCTGGGCCCTCACCCTCGACAACGGCCGTGAACGGACGATCCACCTCGAAGCGTCCATGCGCACGCCGGTCGAGCCTTTCGACGTTTGCGGTGTCGAGCTCGATGGGAGCGCGCTGCCCGACGAGGACTGGTCCTACGACGAAATCACCGGGGTCCTAGACGCAACTTACACGACGACCTCGGGCATACTCACCATCACCCGGTGCCGGTGAGATGCCGGGCTGCGCGCAGGCCCGAGTAAACGCAGTCGGCGATCGACAAGCCGCTCACGTATTGGCGTGAGCAGATCCCGACGGCATTGCGCCCGGCCGCGTAGAGCCCTGGGACGACGTTGCCGTCTTCGCGGAGCACCTGGCCGGTCCTCTCGTCTACGGCCAAGCCGCCCAGGGTCATCACCGCGCACACGTGCCGTTTCGAACCGAGGGAGCAGTCGATCGCGTAGAACGGCCCTTGGTACAGCGGGTGGATATTCTCCACTGCCTTGTGGAATGGGTCCGGGCGTTTGCCTTCAGCGGTAGCGTTGTAGTCATCGAGCGTTTTCTGGAGTGTCTTGCGCGGCACATCGAGCATATTGGCCAGCGCGTCGAGGTCCTTGGCCTTCCTGCAATTGAAGTACAGGTTCATCAGTGCGACCCCGCGCTGGAACCACTGAAGCTTGCCGCGTTTGGATTGCTGGTACGCGAGCCGCTTGAGCTCCTCGTCGATGATCAGGGTGGCGATGCCTTGATTGTCTTCGACCATGGCCTCGCCGATCTTCGAGCCATACCAGAACTCGTTGGCGAAGCGCTCGCCCTTTGCGTTGATCAGCACCCCCTGGGCGAAGGCGTTGGGTGGGTAGAGGAAACGCCAGGCGGAGGCCCGGTGCATCTGATCGACTCTCCCGCCGACGCTCTGACCCAGCCGAATCCCCAAGCCGTCGTCACCAGCAGTGCCCAGTGGCAGGCCGGGCGCGAAATCGGGAACGTTCTCGGCGACCATCTCGCGGTTGAAGACGAAGCCCCCGGCGCACAAGATGACCGCCCGCCGGCATCGAATGCGCCTCGCCGTCGAGTAGCGGTTTTCGATCCCGTCGCAGCACCTGCGCAACCAGGCAGCCAGTCCCGTCGCGACCTTTGCCACCGTGGTTTCGAGGCGGTGCAGGAGCAGGTGGAGCCCCCGCCAAGGGCGTGACCGAATCTGCTGCGCCTCGACGCCGACGACACGCCCCATGTCGTCCACTACGAGGCGACTGACACGCGTCTGAAGCTGAATTCGCACCCCTTCAGCGATGGCGGTCTCTCGCAATGGTTCGATGATTCTGCCGCCGGGGAATGCTCCGCCATCAGGGCGATGACCCCGAGGTGCCGGTATGGCGTGCTCACTATAGGGAGGGAACGGCTCGTTTCCGGAGTAGTAGAGATGGTATTCGTTGGTCGGATAAGACGTCTTCACGGGACAGAGAGTGCCGCGGAAAGGGACGCCCCGGTCGGTCAACCACTTCAAGGTCGCTGGGCTGGTCTCGCAGAAATCCCGCAGCGTCTGGTCCGAAACCGCGTCCTGCACCTCGAGTGACAGATAACGGTACATGTTCTCGACCGTGTCCTCGACGCCCGCTTCCTCTTGGATGTGGGTCCCTCCGCCCGCGTAAACCACGCCCCCGCTGATGGCGGTCGCGCCGCCCCCTTCGAAGCGGTCCAAGACGATCACATCCGCGCCGCGCTCACGGGCTTCGATGGCGGTCGTGATCCCGGCGGCTCCGAGGCCGACCACGACCAGGTCAGCGACGTCGTCCCACTGCGCGCTGTCCGGGTCTTTCACCACGAGTGGCCTCAGGCTGTTCATCTGGATTGCGCAAACTAGCATGCCGGTTCAAGGTCGGCAGCGACTCATGCAGCTTCCCGTCGACCCACATCAGGTCGGTCCCGTTTGCCTGGTGACCGGTGGCAATGGCTATGTCGGCAAGCACCTCGTTCGCCGCTTGTTGGAGCTTGGATGTCAGGTGCGCTCGCTGGACCTCGCTCCGTTTGCCGGCGACGCCCGCGTGACGAGCATCGTCGGCGACATCCGTCGAATGAGAGACGTCCGTCCGGCCTGCGAAGGCGTAGACACCGTGTTTCATACGGCTGCCATCATCAATACGTTGACGCTGGCGCGTCCGAGCGTTCGCCGCGAGGTCTATGGTGTCAACGTGCAAGGAACCGAATGCGTCATCCATGCGTGCCAGGCATCCGGCGTCAAGAAGCTGATCTTCACGAGCTCGATCACTGTGGCGGTCGACGGCCCGATTCGTGAAGGCGACGAGACTGCTCCGTACGTGGACAGCAATGGACTACCCGATCTTTATTCGCAGACCAAGAGTCGGGCTGAAAGGCTCGTGCTTCAAGCCCACGACCCCAATGGCCTGCGCACTGCTGCTGTGCGTCCAGGCGGCGTCTGGGGCCCGGGTGAGGGTGCGATGATGGTGCAGGACTTTCTCGAGCACCTAGCCGCCGGCCAGTTCCGTGCCACCATCGGCGATGGAAGCTCGGTGACCGACAACGTGCACGTCAATTCGGTAGTCGATGTGCACTTCCTGTTGGCTCAGAAGCTCGGCGAGGATCCCGACCTCGTCGGCGGGCAGGCGTACTTCGTCAGTGATGACGAACCGATCAACCCGGTGCTCTGGTATCGCCCGATCGTCGAAGGGTTGGGGTACTCTTGGCCTAAGCTCCGCGTTCCACGGCAGCTTGCGTACGCCGTGGCGTACCTTGGAGAGCTCGTCCATTACTTTGGCGGCCCGTTTCCGACGCTGACCCGTCGAGGTGTTCTCTCTGTCTGCTGTGACGCGTCCTTTCGCGTCGACAAGGCCCGCGCCCACCTCGGCTATGAGCCGCGGACGACCGCGGCGGACGGCATTCCCCTCCTGATGCACGAGTTCCGTGCGACACACGAACGCTTGAAGGCTACCCGATGATCAAACTCATCTACTTACTTTGGCCCCGCCAGGCCATGGGGCCGGCAGAACGGCGCGTCAGGCTGCTCGAGCAATGTGCTCCTAAGCTCCTCGAGTCCGGCGCCCGGTACCTACTCATGAACATCGATGACGAGCTGGCTACGGTTCCGTCACCGACACCGACCACGAAGCTCACGGATCCCTTCGTGGCCGAGGTCAGTATCTGGGTCGACGACCTGCGCGCGCGCGGCGAGATCGAGGCGATCTTGCTCGATGCGGATTTCGACATCGCCGGCTACCGGGTCCGAGAGCATCTGTACACCGACTACGGTGGGAACGAGCACGGCGCACCGCGAGACTGGCCCGATGGCGAGCGCTCCCCGGGCATCATCTCGGTTACCCCATTGGAGCGTCCTAGACGAATACCGAGGGACCAGTGGATGCGGCACTGGTTCAATCGTCAGGGGCCGATGTCAGAAAAGATGCAACCACGGAGCCGATACGTGCGTAACGTGGTCGAGGAGGTTCTTACACCGGGCGCGGTTCCGTACGAGGGGATTGTAGAGGAGTCCTGGCCGTCCGCCGAGCACATGACCAACCCTTTCGTGTTCTACGGTGCTCGGAATCGCCTCGAGCTGCTGAAAAACATGGCGATCATGATGCGGAGCGTTGCCGCTTTTCTCCCGATTTGGAAGATCACGAGCGTTACCATGAGCGAGTACTTCGTCCGTAGCCCGCACGCCTGAACGCGTTCTTTTTGTGCTGGACGATCGGCCCGAGTCCATGGGTACACTGGGTCCTCCGATGCACACCGACCGACGCGATTTTCTCAAGTTGTCCCTGGCCGGCGCAGCGGCGCTCTCGACCATGAGCGCCGGCGCCGCTCTTTCGGGTTGTGCCTCCAGCGCGCCCGCGTCCGGCATGAAGCAGCTGCGCCCCGAGGATGTGGAGCTATTGCGTGCGCTCATCCCGGCGGTGATGAAAGGCAAAGTCGATCCAAGCGATGCGGGACCGATCGATCAAACCGTCCAATCGTTCGACACGCTGCTCGAGGACCTCTCCGCGCCAGTCGTTGCAGGCGTGCGTCAGGCGTTCGACGTGCTGAGCTTTGCTCCTACACGAGGCCTGATGACAGGTCAGTGGGCTGCCTGGTCCGGCGCCTCGCTGGAAGACGCCGAGAACGCGCTGGCACGTTTGCGAGACAGCGGGATTGGCTTGTTGAATGCGATTTATGCCGCCGTGATCCGGCTCATCATCAGCGCCTGGTATCTCATTCCAGGGAACGCGGCGACCACGGGGTATCCCGGGCCGCCCAAGAAGGTGACCGACATGGCTCCTGCATCCGCACCAGCCGGGGAGGCGAACCCGTGACCGATCTCTCGACGCTCACCCTGGGCAGCGGCACCGACCCCTACCGCAAAGCAGCCGAGCGCGGTTGGGACATCACCGACGCAAGTCAACTCACAGCCTCGCTCGAGCTCGAGGCGGACGTCGTCATCGTCGGCACCGGTGCGGGCGGCGGCACCGCAGCGGAGACACTGAGCAAGGCCGGTTTGAGCGTGGTCCTGCTCGAGGAGGGGCCGCTCAAGACCTCCAGCCAGTTCGACATGCAAGAGCGCGCGGCGTACCGCGACCTCTATCAAGAGGGAACCGGGCGGGGTACCAAAGACGGCGCAATGGTGATCTTGCAGGGCCGGGCGGTTGGCGGCTCGACCACGGTCAATTGGACCACGAGCTTTCGTACGCCACCCCAAACGCTTCAGTTCTGGGCGGAGCAGATGGGTGTGAGCGGCTGCTCGGTCGAAGAGATGGCTCCGCACTTCGAGCACATGGAGCAGCGGCTCAACATCGGCGATTGGCCGCAGGCACCGAACGAAAACAACGCCATGCTGCAACGCGCCGCCGAGAAGCTTGGTTACTCCTGGGCAAAGATTCGCCGCAACGTCCGGGGTTGCTTGAATCTCGGATACTGCGGGCTCGGTTGTCCTGTGGACGCCAAGCAATCGATGCTTGTCACGACGATTCCGGGTGCGCTGGACCAGAAGGCCAAGCTCGTTCATCGCGCGCGGGTCGTGCGCGTGCTCCGCGATGGCGACAACGTTACGGGCGTCCAAGCGGAGGCCCTCACCCCGAACGTCAGAGATACCACCGGGCACACGATCATCGTCCGGGCGACGCGAACGGTCTTGGCCGGCGGTGCCATCAACACGCCGGCGATACTCCTGCGGTCCAAAGTTCCCGATCCGCACCGACGAATCGGGAAGAGGACTTTCTTGCACCCGACTACCTTGACGATGGCCATTTACGGAGAGTCGATCGATCCGTTCTACGGCGCGCCACAGTCGATCTATTCCGACGAGTTTCAATGGCAGAACGTCCACACGGGTCCGGTGGGCTTCAAACTCGAGGTGCCGCCGCTTCAGCCTGCCTTTGCTGCGGGGTTCTACGCGGCGGCGGGTGAGCAAATCACGCAGAGTATGGATCAGCTCGGCCAAACTCAGTGCATGATCGCGCTATTGCGCGACGGTTTCCACGAGGATAGTCAGGGTGGGGTGGTCGAGCTCGGCGACAAAGGGGAGCCGCTTCTGGATTACCCGATCAACGACTATCTTCTGGAGGGCGTGCGGCGCGCTTGGAACGTCATGTTGGAGATGCAGTTCGCGACGGGTGCCAAGTCCGCGCGTCCTGCGCACAAGCAAGCCAGGCACTACATGTCCTGGAAAGAGGCGAAGGCAGCCGTCGCCGAGTTGAGCGTAGTTGCGCACAAAGTGACGGTAGGCAGCGCGCACGTGATGGGAGGCTGTCCGATGGGCGATGATCCAACGCGCAGTGTCGCCAACTGTGATGGCAAGCTTCACCATCTCGACAACCTCTACGTCATGGATGGCTCGCTCTTCCCCACGAGCGTCGGCGCCAATCCGCAGCTCTCGATCTACGGCCTCGTGTACAAGCTTTCCAGCAAGCTAGCCGCCCAGTTCCAAGCCTAGGCGGATCAGTCCAGAGTCTCGAGGAAGGCCAGGAG
>JBAVOF010000400.1:0-6595 GCA_049691835.1 Polyangiales bacterium | reverse complement strand
GCCCCGTCTCGTCCAAGAACACGCCGTCCATCGATGTTATGGTGCCGCTCCATGGTGAAGCGCGCTGGTTCCCCGTTTCTCGTTGTCGCGGCGGCAACGTTTCTCACATCGGTGGGTTGCACAGCTTCGTCGGCCCCTAGTTCTTCGGCGGGCCTTCGCGTGTCCTGCCCGGCGGGGGGAACGGCGATCATCGAGACTGCACGTTGGCGCGCAGAGGTCACGCAACCCGACTTCGCGCTTCGCGTCGTGCGGCCGAGTGGCGAGACACTGATCGAAACATCGGGACCGCTCCGTTTCACGACGGTCACCGGGCAGGAAGGCCCCTTCGAAAGGGGGGTGGTCGCCCCTTGGACCGAGACGGGGACCGTCGCGAGCATCACGTGCGATGCGGCCTCCTTGGATGTCGAACTGAGCGCTGCGGCCGGCGATGACCCGCTGATGATGCTCTCCTTCACGAACGACGGTGACCCGCGTGCTTTGCGCATCACCGCACAAGTCGATCCTGGAGTGGGCGATGGCGTCAACCGCGTCGCGATCGACCTCGTCCACACGAGTAACGACCGCTACTACGGAATGGGCCAACGCTACGAAGAGGCCGAGCACAGTGGCAACGAGCTCGTCGTGTGGACCGAGGAAGGGTGCAACTTCGAGTGCGTTGATGAGCTGCCGACGGGTGTTCCCATCCCTTTCTACCTCAGCTCGCGCACGTACGGCTTGCTGATTGACGATACTCGATTCAGTCGGTTCGATTTCGGCAAAACGGATCCTGCGAAGACGGCGATCGAGCTTTCTCACGACCGCCTCGAGCTACGCGTCTTCGTCGGCGATGACCCACTGGAGGTCATCGAAGCATACACACACTTCGCCGGAAGGATCCCCGAGCTTCCACTACCCTGGGTGTTCGCGCCGTGGATATCCGCGAACACGAAACACCGCGGCGACAGCCCAAACGCCGAGAGCCGGACGCGAGAGATTGCAGCTCTCATGCGCAGCGAGCGCATCCCTACGAGTGGGATCTGGAACGAGGACTGGGCCGGTGGCGACGGGGAGCTTCTCTACTCAGGGGATTTCCACCCCGACGAGACTCACTACCCGGACTGGGCCGGCATGATTGACGACATGCACGCGCTCGGATTCCGTGTGTTCGCATACTTCAAGCCGTACTTGACCGTTGGCACGGAGGACTATCTGTATGCCGCGAACCGCGACTACTTGCTTCGAGATCCGGATGGAGCTCCAGCGACCTTCTTCCTCTTGGGGAACCGTTCTCAGCTCGACCTGACGAACCCGGACGCGGTCCGTTGGTGGCAGGACACGATCTTCAACCGTGCGGCACGATTGGGCGCGGACGGTTGGATGAACGATTTCGGCGAGTACGTTGGAGCGACGACGGTTTCTGCCGACGGCCGACTCGGCTGGGAGGTCCACAACGACTACCCTAGCCTTTGGGCCCGCACGGCCCGCGAGTTCTGGGAGGAGCGGCGCCCCGACGGTGACTGGGTGTTCTTCTCACGCTCCGGCTACACGGGCTCTTGGCAGTACTCGCCGGTCATTTGGACCGGCGATCAGACGACGGACTGGTCGGAGGGGGACGGCCTGCCCACGGTGATCGCCGCCGTCCAGTCGCTCGGCATCAGCGGCGTGCCCGTCGTCGCAACGGACATCGGCGGATTGCTGTGCCTCACCTCACCGCCCACCGATCGCGAGCTGTTCTACCGGTGGACCCAAGTGGGCGCGATGCTGCCGGTCATGCGCGAGCACAACGGGCAGTTCGCCTGCGAATCCAATTGGCTCATCGACAACGATGCCGACAGCATCGAGCATTGGAAGACCTACGCCACACTGCACACGGCGCTCTTTCCATACCTCTACACGCTGGTCGCGCAGGCGCGCGATCACGGATGGCCCGTCGTGCGGCATCACGTGCTTCACTTCCCAGAGGCGCCCGGCTCCAAAGAGCGCCAGGACGATCAGTTCATGATGGGTGATCGTATCCTCGTCGCGCCGGTCATCGTCCAGGGCGCGCGCAGCCGCGTCGTCTATTTTCCACCAGGCGATTGGGTTCATTGGCAGACCGGTGAAACGTACACGGGACCGGCCGAGATCGAGGTGGCTGCGCCGCTTCGAGTGGCTCCGTACTTCTATCGCAGTGGCCGAATCGTTCCCCGATTCGACACGGTCGTCGACACGCTCGTCGAGGAATTCGACCCCGACTTGGCCGGCTTCGCCGACGCGAATTCATCCATGACCATCGACTTCTTCGGAGAAGGCCGAGACGAGCTCTCACTCTGGGACGGCACGACCATCGCTTGCGATGCGTCCGCGCGCACCTGCGGGGTCACCAGCGCGCCTCTCGACCGAACATACACGTTTCGCTTCCACTGAATACCTCGGCGCTCCCCTGTGCCTCCTCAAAACCTTGTCGACCGCGCGATCGTTGACGTTTTCGCGTTCCGGGTCAGGCTCGCCGCACGGATGCTTCGCTTGCTGTACGCCCTACTCGCAACCATCCGATCGAGCCTGAAGTCTCAGCGCGAACTCTCCCTCGAAAACCTCGCCTTGCGACAACAGCTGGCCACGCTGAAGCGTACGAGCAAACGCCCCAAGCTGACCAACGCGGACCGCGCATTCTGGGTCGCGCTTTCGCGTCTGTAGACAGGGTGGCAAGAACACCTTGATCCTCGTGAAGCCCGAGACCGTGGTCGGCTGGCATCGCAAGGGCTTCAAGCTCTACTGGACGTGGAAGAGCCGAAACCGAGGCGGTCGCGCACGGATTGACGCAGAGATGCGAACGTTCATCCGTCGAATGGCCCGCGAGAATCCGACTTGGGGAGCGCCTCGCATCCACGGCGAGTTGCTCAAGCTCGGCTTCGAGGTCGCAGAAGCTACGGCGTCGCGGTACATGCCGGGTCGGCGAAAGCCGCCGTCCCAGAGCTGGCGTGCATTTCTGCGGAACCACACCAAGGACCTCGTTTCCATCGATTTCTTCGTCGTGCCCAGGGCCACGTTTCGCATCCTGTACGTGTTCCTCGTGGTCGAGCACGAGCGTCGACGCGTCGTGCACTTCAACGTCACCGAGGGTCCGTCCGGCCGGTGGAGAGCACAGCAATTAGTCAACGCCTTTCCTTACGACTCGGCGCCGAAGTATCTCATCCGGGACCGAGACAAGATCTATGGCGCGGCCTTCGTTCGCCGACTGCGTGCCCTGCGCGCGCGTTTTTTCTGCCGTCACCAACGCACTCGAAGGCTCGAGCTCGTCCGCTTGGTCACCTTCGCGGACATGGGGGCTATCATCTCGCGAGGAACGAGGTTTCGAGGAACGACAGGATTTTCCCTTCTGCTATACTCGCAAACGGCAAGTGTCGATTACCGTGAGAACGAAGTGAGAGGACGGTCGGTTCATCTACTTGCATTGACGCTCCTCCTCAGCCCCGCCGCGTCGGTATGCGCTGCCGAGGATCCGCCCGATCTGTCTGCAATCCCGCATGTCGAGGGACCGCTCGAGGTCTGGATCAGCTTCAGTCTGGTCAACATCACCGCGGTGAACGAGCGGGAAGAAACGATCGATTTCGACGCGATGATCCACATGAGCTGGATGGATCCTAGACTTGCCTACGATCCTGCCGACTACGGGCTGGCCGAAGGTGAATTCACTCCGGGAGACTACTCTAAGGCACCCCGTCGCGTCTACCTGACCGACTTCGCCGTGAACGAGCTTTTTCCAGGTTGGTGGCCGAGTCTCATAATCCCCAACGGCATCGGTAATCGCAGCACCACAAACGTGTCGATTGGCGTTTGGCCGGATGGCCGGGTCGGGTACGCGGAGTCGTTTTATGCGACGGTGGAGACACCCATGGAGCTACGAAGGTTCCCTTTCGACAAGCAGGCCCTGGAGATCTTCATTCATCCCTTCGTCTACGAGCGCGACGAGCTGATCCTGGTTCCGCGCGACAGGTTGGCTCGCACATGGGAGCAGAACACGGGTATCGCGGAATGGACGCGTAGAGGCGTGGCCATGACAGAGCGCCCCGTCGAGTTCGTCCACTTCGACGACTCGACGAGCATTGTCTCCGAGTTTGTGGTCACCATCGGGATCGACCGGCAGCCCATGCACGTCTTGGCCAGCATCGTGCTGCCTCTGATCATGCTGGTACTCCTGACATTCAGCGTCTTCTGGATGGACCAGGAAGGGCTTTCCGATCGCGTCAACATCCAGTTCATCGGTATCCTCAGCGTCGTTGCGTACTATTTCGTCATCAAGGATAGCGCGCCGGAAATCGCGTACCTGACGCTGATGGATGCCTTCATCCTCAACTCCTTCTTCATGCCTGCGGCAGGGGTCGTCGTCAGCCTGGTGGTCGACAAGCTCAACAGGCGCGGTCGGACCGACCTCGGTGACAAGGTCGATCACGTCTGCCGCTGGCTCTTTCCCCTGGGCTATGCGGTGACCACTCTAGCGCTAGCCATGTTGTTCTTCGCCATGGAGTGAAGCGCTACTCGCCATGGACGTCGATCGGTCCGACCTCATGGGAAGTCGAAGTCGGGTGTCCTGTCACTCCTCAGAACCCCATCCGTCTTACAATCGCTAACGTGTCCGCGCTTCGGGGCAAGCTCGCGTACCCCTGCTGCGTACAGGAACATTCTGGAGTCACGGCGGCGCATTTGCGACGGCTTCGCGGGAGCTGCGGCATGGCTCCGTGTCTGGCACACTCGGCTTTGTCGAGCTAGCTCGGAGGGCGATTTCATCTTTGATTACCGGGGTGTCGCAGTTGCGAAGATGGATCTTCCAAATGTCCACGGACGCAGCAGTGCTGCGCAAGCATCGCCCTACACAGGGAGGCAAGGGCGGCGGGGAGGTGCACTGACGAATAGATCGCGCGCTACTACCACCCACACCTGTCCGCGAAGCCGTTCGAGCATCGTCGGAGTCGGATGAGCTGCCGGCTGCTATAGGGCGAAGCAGTTCAAACCAAAGCGACTCGGCGTTGGGTCGTCGATTCCCAAACCCGCGAAGAAGACGGCACCATGGTCGTGGAGGCGAATATGCTACCGTCGTCGCGTGGACGAGCTGTTCGACTTCCTAGTGCTCATCGCGGAACGTCTTGAGCGCGCTCAAATCCCCTACATGCTAAGCGGATCGGTAGCATTGAGCGTGTACGCGCAGCCCCGGATGACTCGAGACGTTGATTTCGTGATCGAGATCGAAGAAGCGCAAGTCGACAAATTCGTCGAGCTTTTCGAAGCGGATTGCTACCTCGATCGCGAATCGGTGCTCGAAGCGGTGCGTGCGCGAGGGATATTCAACATCATTCACGAAGCCTGGATCGTCAAGGCAGACTTCGTCGTCCGAAAGGATCAGCCCTATCGGAAGACGGAGTTTGGCCGACGGCGCACCGTATCCGTGGGTGGCAAGGCGTTCTCGATTGTGACCGCAGAGGACCTGCTTCTCTCGAAACTGCTTTGGGCCAAGACGAGCCGATCGGAGCTGCAACTCGGCGACGTCAGAAACCTGATCCTCTCAGAAAAAACTCTCGATTGGGCTTACATCGAGCGCTGGGCACAGAAGCTGGGCGTGGTAGATTTGCTGAACGAGGTGAGAGGCGAGGATGTCTGACGCAGCGCCTGTGATGGAGAAGCGGTACCGCGAAATGCTGATGCGGCTCCCGCCCGAGCAGAGGCTTCTTCAGACCTGCAGGATGTTTGCCACCGCGAAGCGACTTGCCGAGAGCTCGATCCGAGCCAGTTCGGTTGGACCGATGGACGACGCAACCCTCCGCCGGGAGCTATTCCTCCGTCTGTACGGAAGAGAAGTCTCCGATCCACTCCGGAAAATGGTCCTCGAGGGACACCCGCCTCAGTGACCAAATAGTGACTAGAGCGCAGGGCAAGCTGGAGGATTCCAGGGTACTGCGGGGTACGTGAGTAAGAGGTCGGGTTGCACGCCTTTGATAGCGATACGCGGGAAAACCGAGTGTCCGCATGGGGTTAGCGTATCGCTGACGGCAGGGTTCGATTCCCACCGCCTCCTCTACTGTTCAACTGCCTGCGCCGGTCTTCACCAGCCTTTGCGGTGTCCATCAGTGCGAACGTACTCGTCCAGCTTGCTGGACTCGTACTACCGCATCGATTCCCACCGCCTCCTCTACTGTTCAACTGCCTGCGCCTGTCTTCACCAGCCTTTGCGGTGTCCATCAGTGCGAACGTACTCGTCCAGCTTGCTGGACTCGTACAACCGCATCGATTCCCACCGCCTCCTCTGGAAATTTGGTGTTCATTGCGTGATTTCGGGTTCGACGAGTTTAGCGAGCTTTCGCAAAGACTCCTGCCAGCCGAGGTAACAGGCTTCGAGCGGGATCTGATCGGGCACGTTCTCCTGAACCACGCTCATTTCCGTGCCCACTGAAACCGCCTTCAGCGTTACCGTCACCTTCATCTCTGCGGGCAGGTTCGGATCGTCAAATTTGTCGGTGTACACAAGTGTCTCGCCAGGTACGAGCTTCAGATAAGTGCCGCCGAAAGAATGGCTGCCGCCCGTGGTGAAGTTGCGGAAGGACATGCGGTGTTTGCCGCCCTCCTTCGCCTCAAGCTCATGCAC
>JBAVOF010000399.1:0-3442 GCA_049691835.1 Polyangiales bacterium | reverse complement strand
GCACAAGGCGCTGCGAGCGATGCTTAAGGCGCTCAACGTCAAATTCTCTTATTGTCAGGACGTTAGGGCCACTGCTCTCGCGGGACGACTTGAGACCGGGCGACGGCGCCTGTCTAGCGTCATCGCTGCGCTTTAACATTGTCGAGAGCGCCCCCCGAAGTACCACCAACCGATAGAGGTTTAACATGCCCGATAAGGAACACACCAGAAGTATCAGCGAAAGCGAGAACCCTGCCATCCCAGCTCCAACTCCGAAGCGGAGCCGGCCGAGGACAAACAGCGACTGGTGGCCGAATCAGCTGGACCTTGCGGTGCTCCACCATCACTCTCACCTGTCCAATCCGATGGAAGAGGACTTCGACTACGCAGAACAGTTCAAGTCCCTCGATCTCGACGCGCTGAGGCGGGACCTCATCGAGGTGATGACGACCTCGCAGGACTGGTGGCCGGCCGACTACGGTCACTACGGGCCGTTGTTCATCCGCATGACGTGGCATGCCGCCGGGACTTACCGCATCGCCGATGGCCGTGGCGGCGGCGGCGACGGCCAGCAGCGCTTTGCGCCCCTCAATAGCTGGCCCGACAACGCGAACCTCGACAAGGCACGCCGGCTGCTCTGGCCGATCAAGAAGAAGTACGGCAGGAAGATCTCCTGGGCCGATCTCCTGATCCTGGCCGGCAACGTGGCCATGGAGTCGATGGGCTTCAAGACGTTCGGCTTCGGCTTCGGCCGGCACGACGTCTGGGAGCCCGAGGATATCTTCTGGGGTCCCGAGGACACCTGGCTGGGAGACGAGCGCTACAGCGGCGACCGTGAGCTCGCCAAACCACTCGCCAACGTGCAGATGGGCCTGATCTACGTGAATCCCGAAGGACCTGGGGGCAACCCTGATCCTGTGGCTGCAGCACGCGATATTCGCGAGACCTTCGGCCGCATGGCGATGAACGACGAGGAGACGGTTGCGCTCATCGTCGGCGGCCACACGTTCGGCAAGACCCATGGTGCTGGTCCGGCGGTTGAGAACATCGGTCCGGAACCGGAGGCCGCCCCCATCGAGGAGCAGGGCCTGGGCTGGAAGAACAAGTACGGCAGCGGCAAGGGCGCCCACACAATAACCAGCGGCCTCGAAGGCGCATGGACCAACAACCCGACGAAGTGGGACAACGGGTTCCTGGAGAACCTCTTCAAGTACGAGTGGGAGCTGACGGAAAGCCCCGCCGGGGCGAAGCAGTGGACTCCGAAGAATCCCGAGGCGAAAGGCACCGTGCCGGATGCGCACGACCCGTCGAAGCGGCACGCCCCGATGATGCTGACGACGGACCTGTCACTGAGGATGGATCCGATCTACGCACCGATCGCGAAGTGTTTTCACGAGAACCCGGACCAGCTCGCCGAGGCGTTCGCCAAGGCGTGGTTCAAGCTGCTTCATCGTGACATGGGCCCCCGCTCGCGCTATCTGGGCCCATGGGTTCCGGAGCCGCAGCTGTGGCAGGATCCGGTGCCGCCGGTCGGTCACAAGCTGATCGGCGAGCAGGACAGGGCTGCCCTCAAGCGCACGATCCTCGACTCGGGTCTGTCCGTCCCGGAGCTGGTTTCCACTGCCTGGGGGGCTGCGGCGAGCTTCCGCGGCACTGACAAGCGTGGCGGTGCCAACGGCGCGCGCATTCGCCTCGCGCCGCAAAAGGATTGGGAGGTCAACGAGCCGGCCCGACTGGCCAAGGTGCTGCAGACCCTCGAGCGGATCCAGAAAGACTTCAACGGCTCGCAGTCCGGCGGCAAGAAGGTCTCGCTCGCCGACCTAATCGTCCTGGGCGGATGCGCCGCCGTCGAGCAGGCGGTCAGGAACGCCGGGCACGAAGTTACGGTCCCGTTTGCGCCTGGCCGCACGGATACCTCGCAAGAGCAGACCGATGTGAACACCTTCGACGTGCTCGAACCGATCGCCGACGGGTTCCGCAACTACATGCGAGCGGAAGATCCGCTGTCGCCGGAGACCCGTCTGCTGGACCGAGCCAACCTTCTGAAGCTGACCGCGCCCGAGATGACGGTTCTCGTCGGCGGCATGCGTGCGCTGAACGCGAACTACGGGCAATCGAAGCACGGCGTTTTCACCGATCGGCCCAGCACGTTGACCAATGACTTCTTCGTGAACCTGCTCGACATCGGCACAGCGTGGAGACCTTCCGCCTCGGACAAGAACGTGTACGAGGGGCGCGATCGCGCCACGGGCGAGCTCAAGTGGACCGCCACGGCCGCCGACCTCGTGTTCGGTGCGCACTCTCAGCTCCGAGCGCTGGCCGAGGTCTATGCAAGTGACGACGCGAAGGAGAAGTTCGTGCGTGACTTCGTGGCTGCCTGGAACAAGGTCATGAACCTCGATCGCTACGACCTGCTCGACCGGGGGAACATCGGTCGTTGACGCGCGGTCTCAGCCAGCCGCTGAGCTCGTTGCCAGTACCGCTGCCGCAAGCGCGGGCGCCCTCCGAGGGTCGCCTGCGCGTCCTTGCGCTCTTCCGCGGTTTGGGGCTTCGCGTCTGGCGTTATGAGGTCTAATTCTAGTCCGAACTTTGACCATCTCATGTGCATAACCCTTTGAGAAGCCTGATAATACTCATGGCGCCGAGGGGTCGTTACTGGGTACGGTCGGGTGTGATGCCTAGGAGTTGGAAAGCCTCGCGCTGCAATGCTGTAGGACGGGTGGTGAGAGTGATCTTGGCGTCTGGGTTGAGGGGTGTTGAGGCCACGTTGTAACAGACGGTCGCCAGATCGGCGAGGAGTGATCGGAAACGATGGACTGGCATGCCGTTTTGATTCAGGCCGGTGGCGTTCTTCTGCTGTGCGCTGTCGGAACGCTCGGCGGGCAGTGCCGGTGAGTGGGTTGGGGGAATCTCCTCGTCGTCGAACAGGATGGGCTTGAGTTTTTGGCGCATCTGCCATTCGACATAGTATAGTCCCGGAAAGTAATATTCGGACATGACCAAAACCCAATAGAAAGTCATGCTTGATCGGGCGTATGATAGGTTATCTGGGTTTTATCGTGAGGTAACGGCCATGACAGAAGACTGGGAACTAGACGGTCGCCAGATGCCGGATCAGGTGCTGGAGTATCTTCGTAAGATCGCGGTTCGCGCGGTGGAAGAGCAAGGGTACAGTCCGGAGGTGGTGATTGGGGTATTGGGGCTGAGTCGCAGTTGCATGTATGATTGGCTGCAGCGGTATCAGACTCAGGGGTTGAGAGGTCTGGAGAGCCACCCGGCGCCGGGGGCGGAAGCCCAGGTGACGGAAGCGATGGAGGCGTGGCTGAAAGAGACGGTGCTGCATTCGACGCCGTTGGCGCATGGCTATGACACGCGGTTATGGACGCGTGACATTCTCGCGGCGTTGCTGCAAGAGCGGTTTGGGGTGCGGGTAACGGGGCGCACGATCAGCGGGCATTTGAAA
>JBAVOF010000398.1:0-4057 GCA_049691835.1 Polyangiales bacterium | reverse complement strand
CTGGTGGGCCATCCTGGACTCGAACCAGGAGCCAATGGATTAAGAATCCACTGCTCTACCACTTGAGCTAATGGCCCGGTGTTTCCCGCGGCGCACCCGGAAGGATTCGAACCTTCGACCTACGGATTCGAAGTCCGGCGCTCTATCCAGCTGAGCTACGGGTGCACGCCTCGCGGCGACGAAGTCGGCGCGAAAGCGCAGCCCCGTAGTGGCAAAGCCACCTCACGGGGCGATCATCAAAGAACTTTTCAAAGAGTGGGGTGAGTGACGGGAATTGAACCCGCGACACCCGGAGCCACAATCCAGTGCTCTACCACTGAGCTACACCCACCGAAGGCGCCCGAGTCTAGCGTCAGTTTCGCGCTAGGCAAGGCTAGACGCAGCGGCCGTTTTCGTAGTGTCTTCTAGCCCATTCGGCCATGGCGATGCCCGCCGCGACGCTGATCGGGTAGCTGTGGTTGATGCCGAACATCGGAATGGCGACGACCTGCTCGGCGGCCTCCAAGATACCGCGGGAGCAACCGTCATCCTCGTTGCCGAAAATCAAGACAGCATCCTCGGGGAGCTCGGCCTCCCACAGGCCGACCTGTGCGTGGTCTTTCTCGAACGCAACCAAGTGCCAGCCTTCCTTCTCGGCAGCGTCCAAGAAGGTTCGTTCGGTGGGAAGCTCGACGATGTTCTCGTAACGCTGCATGCCCATGGCGGCCCGCTCGTACCAGGGCTCCGTGCCGATGAGGAGGATCTCCTTCACGAGAAACGAGTGCGCCGTCCGGATTATCGAGCCGATGTTGAAGGGGTTCTTAGCCCGGTCGATGGCGATGCGAAACGGATGCCGGATCCGGTCGAGCTCGCGTCGAATCTCGCTTCGAGGCATCTCAAACGGTGGTACCTGCGCCATTTACTTCCACTTGATCGAGCAACCCATCGAGGGCACGGGCTCGAAGTCGACCGAGCGTCCTTTCAACGCCGCGTCGAGCACCAGGCGCAAGTCCTGGCGCGTCACCTGCTCGGGTCGCTGCCAGTTGTCGTCGATGCGACCGTTGTAAATCAGCTTGCGCTCGCGATCGAAGACGAAGATGTCCGGGGTGCAGACCGCGTCGTAGGCGCGCGCCACCGCCTGGCTCTCGTCGCGCAAGTACGGGAAGTTGAACCGCTTGTCCGCGGCCCGCTTCTTCATGCTCTCGAACGAATCATCGGGGTACTTCTCGGCGTCGTTGGGGTTGATGGCGACCAGCTGAACACCTCGGCCGCGATAATGCTCTTGGGTCTCGATCAGGCGATCCTCGCTGGCGATGGCGTACGGGCAGTGATTGCAAGTGAAGACCACCACCAGAAGCTCGGCTTCTGCGAACGAGCCCAGCGACCAGGTCTTACCGTCGACTCCGGGCAGGGAAAAAGGCGGGGCCGGGGTGCCAACCGGCATCCCCTTGGAGTGCATCAAGGCCATGGCTACCCTCTAGTGCCGGCCCGGCGCTCATGCCAGCGGACCGGACGGACGTGTTAGATTCGAAATGAAGATGGTGGGAAACGAGCTGACACACGATGCCTTGATCGGCGCGACCCTCGGCGGCCTCTATCGCGTGACCCGACTGATCGGCGCGGGCGGAATGGGCCGGGTCTACGAGGCGACGCATACCCATCTAGGCAAGTCGTACGCAGTGAAGGTCTTGCCCGAAGGCCGAGCGGACAAGCCCGATGCCGCCGAGCGATTTCTCCGCGAGGCGCGGGCGGCTAGCCAGATCGACAACGAGCACATCGTCAAGGTCGTGAACTGCGACAGCGACGAGGCGCACCGATTGTTCATCGTGATGGAGCTCTTGGAGGGCGAGAACCTCGCGGACCGGATCGAGAGGGGCGCCCTGCCCCTGGCCGACGCGATTCGGATCGCCGAGCAGACCGCGGAGGCTCTTCAGGCGGCCCACGACGCAGGCATCGTGCACCGCGACCTCAAACCGGAGAACATCTTCCTCACCCGGAAGAACGACCAGGACTTCGTGAAGGTGCTCGACTTCGGAATCTCGAAGATCAAGAACCCGGAGCACGGCGACCCGAAGCTCACGGCGACCGACCAAATCGTCGGCACGCCCCTGTATATCTCGCCCGAGCTCGCGCGAGGCGTCGCATCGGTCGACCACCGAACCGACATCTATGCGCTCGGCGTCATCTTGTACGAGATGCTCACCGGGACGCCTCCTTTCACCGGGCAGAACCACTTCCAGCTGCTCTACCAGCACGGCAATCAGGCGCCCGAGCCGCCCTCGCAGCGGAGCAAGAAGGCCGATATCCCGCCGCATGTCGAGTCGGCCGTGCTTCGCGCGATGGAGAAGGACCCCGCGAACCGCTTCGCTAACATGGACGAGCTCTGCGCCGCGCTGAAGGGGCCGAGCATTCCGCGTCGGGCCCGGATGCTGGGCATTGCATTGCTCTCAGCGGCGCTCGTCGCGGGGGCGGCGTTCCTCTGGTCGCACGAGTCGGTGCCCGAAGGCGCGCCACAGCCTCCGCCAGACGCCGTGACCCAGGCCCCACCCGCTGTGACAGAAAAGTCCGATGACCTCGCAGAAACTGCACCGGAAAAGCCCGTCGCGCAGCGGGTCAAGATCGCGCTCGACTCCCGTCCACCTGGTGCTTCTGTAACGTTAAATGGGGACAAGATGGGTAGAACGCCGCTGGAGCTTGAGCTCGTGCCGGGCGCCGAGGCGACGGTACGGTTTTCGCTTGAGGGATACCGCAGCGAAGCGCACCGCTTGGTTGCGGGACAGGACGACGCTCTGCTGGTTCGCCTCGAGAAAACCCGGCCCAAGCAACCTCCGATTAAGACAAACTTCTAACCCGTGCATACTCGCCTCCTCATCGTGCTCGTCGCCCTGCTCGGCCTCGGCAGCGCTTCGGCCACCGCAGCGCAGAGCGCGTCGGAGAACGCCGAAGCGCGCGTCTACTTCCAGGAGGGAAACCGGCTGTATGAGCAGGCGGGCCGCACGCAGGGCCCCCAACGAACTACCTTGCTCGAGCGCTCGCTCGGAGCGTACGTCGACAGTCTTCGCATCGTGCGCAGCCGCAACGCGGTCTTCAATGCCGCGGTCGTGCTCGGTGAGCTCGGGCGCAACGACGAATCGTTCAATTACTTCAGCGAGTATCTGCGCATCGAAGGCTTGTCTCCTGCAGATCGGGAGGAGGCGGCGCGGCGGCGCGACGCGCTGCGATTCGAGGTCGCCGTGCTTCGGGTCATGACCGAGCCTGCGGGCGCATTGCTCTGGGTCGACCGCAAGGACCTCGCCCCGCGAGGAGAGACCCCGATCGAGCTCGCGGTACCGCCGGGCGAGCACCGAACTTTCATCGAAAAAGAGGGCTACGCACCCGTCGAACAAACGCAGCGCCTAGTGCAGGGGCAAACCGCCACTGTGGAGCTCGACCTCTCGCCGCTTCCCGTCGAGCCACCTCCGCCGGAGCCCGTGCCGACGCTCGAAGCTGCCCCGTTGCAAAGCCCGCGTCCGCGCCTTCGCAATGCCGCGATTGGAACTGCAGCGGGCACACTGGCGACGGCGGCCGTCGGGCTCGGCCTATCCCTCCGCGCGCGCACCCTCCGCAATGACTACAACGCCGCGGCGGCGCAGTACCAGATGAGCGGTGACCCAGCCGACTATCAACGAGCGCAAGATCTGGCCGACCGAACCGACCGCTTCAACCTCAGCGCCGACGTGTTTTGGGGGACGACCATCGCGCTCGGGGTCAGCGCCGCCGTCCTGTATGGCCTCCATCGCAAGAAGCAGAAACGTGAAGCACCCGCGATTGGCGTGTCGGCTTCGAGGAACGGCGGGTACGCATCGTTTCGGATGTCGATCGGAGTTGCGCCATGATTCGCGTGCTCGCCACGTCGCTGAGCACCTTGCTCATCGGCGGCTGCTCCTGGCTCAACGCGCCGGACCGCGACCTGCTTCCCCCGGACGGTGGCGTCGACGGCGGCGGGATCGAGCTCTTCTGCGATGATGGCTTCGATGACGATGAGGACTTGGCGTTCGACTGCGACGATTCGGATTGCGCCGAGGAACCGGCCTGCTGC
>JBAVOF010000397.1:0-3638 GCA_049691835.1 Polyangiales bacterium | reverse complement strand
ATTCGGAGATGGGTGGGCGTGTTTGCGTCGCTGGCCATCGCCCTCGTTGGATGCCGTAGCTCGATGAGTGATGGGACAGGTGGTAACGCGGGTGCTGATTCCAGTGCAGAAGCGACCCAGGCCCTCTCTCAAAATCGCGAAAAGATTCCAATTCCGGATCCCGTCTTCAAAGGCAAGATCGGAAAGACCTACGAAGACTCTACACCAGACTACCCCCGACCCATCGAAGCGCCGAAAGACGCCCCCAATGTCCTATTGGTCCTGCTCGACGACGTCGGATTTGGCATGACATCTGCGTTCGGCGGCCCGGTGCCCACGCCGAATCTCGACGAGCTCGCCAAGGAGGGCTTGTCCTATACGCGCTTTCACACCACGGCCTTGTGCAGTCCGACACGAGCCGCGCTTCTCACGGGGCGCAACCACCATAGCGTCGGCACTGGCGTGATCATCGAGATGGCCACGGGTTACCCAGGCTACACCGGCATCATCCCGAGGAGCACGGCCACGATCGCGGAGATCCTGCGGGATAACGGCTATGCCACAGCGATGTTTGGCAAAGCGCACAACACGCCCGAAACGCAGATCAGTCCCGCCGGTCCGTTCGACAATTGGCCTACCGGTCAGGGCTTCGATTATTTCTACGGCTTCAATCAAGGTGAGACCAACCAGTACTACCCGACGCTCTATCGCAACACCACGCCGGTCGCGCAGCCGAAAACGCCGGAACAGGGATACCAGTTCACCGAAGACATGACCGATGAGGCGATCGCCTGGATCGGAAACGAGCAGGCGGCCGACCCGGAGAGGCCGTGGTTCGTCTACTTCAGCACCCCCGGCGTTCACGCCCCGCATCAGGTCACGCAGGAATGGCGTGACAAGTACAAAGGCAAGTTCGACCACGGCTGGGACAAGCAACGGGAGCTCACCTACGCGAAGCAGCTCGAGACGGGAATCATCCCCAAGGGGACGAAACTCACGCCCCGCCCCGAGGAGATCCCCGCCTGGGAAGAGCGATCGGCGGACGCAAAGAAAGTCTACACGCGGCTGATGGAGAACTACGCGGCCTACATGGCTTATACCGACCACGAGGTCGGACGCCTCATCGACAGTCTCGAAGCCTCAGGACAACTCGACAACACGTTGGTGATCTACGTGGTCGGCGACAACGGCGCCAGCGCGGAAGGCGGCTTGGAAGGCACGTTCAGCGAGCTCGCCAGCCTCCTCGGTGTCCAGCTGGGACTGCAAAGCACCATCAGCCGGATCGACGAGATCGGAGGTCCTACCAGTGAGCCACACGTTCCAGTCGGCTGGGCGTGGGCGATGGATGCGCCATTCCAGTGGACCAAGCAGGTGGCCTCGCATTTCGGCGGCACGCGCAATGCCCTGGTGATCCATTGGCCCGAGGGCATCAACGCCAAGGGGGAGATCCGTACCCAGTTCCATCACGTAATCGACATCGTCCCGACGATACTCGAGGCGACCCGCATCCCGGCGCCGACCAAGGTGAAGGGAATCGAGCAGAAGCCGATCGAGGGCGTGTCCATGCTCTACTCGTTCGACGACGCCCGCGCGGAGGATCGCCGGACGACCCAATACTTCGAGATGCTGACGAACCGCGCGATCTATGATCATGGCTGGATCGCCGCAAGCCGCTTCGGCGTTCCGTGGCAGATGGCAGGTCGCGAGGGAGACTTTCTCGATGCGCCGTGGGAGCTCTACAAGATCGACGAAGACTTCAGCGAAGCGGTTGATCTTGCGGCGAAGTACCCCGACAAGGTCGAGACTTTGCAGGCCGCGTTCGATGCGGAAGCAAGAAAATACGACGTGTATCCGCTCGACTCGCGGATGTCGGAGCGCATGGATCCCAAGCTGCGATCCACAGGCGAACCGAAAACGAGCTGGACCTATCACGGCAATGCCGTGTGGCTGCCGGAGCCGATCGGACCGCAGCTCTTTCCGCGACCCCACACCATCGTGGCTGGTCTCGAGATTCCCAAAGGCGGGGCGGAAGGTGTCGTCACCTGTGCAGGTGGCTTCTCGGCGGGTTGGTCGCTCTATGTCAAAGATGGCAAACCCAATTTCCGCTACACGTTCTTCGATGTAGCCGACGTGAGTATTCCAGGCACCGTCGCGCTGCCCGAGGGCGAGGTGACGGTGAAGACGGAGTTCACGCCCGACGGATCGAAGGAAGGCGGCGGTACGCTCAAGCTGTTCGTCAACGACGCCCCTGCGGGCGAGGGCACCCTCACACGAACCTCTTTTCGCCACGGGCTGGAACCGTTTGAGGTCGGCCGCGATTCGATCACGGCGATCGACCCAGCATACAGAGACAAGGGGCAGTTCCCCTTCACGGGCCGTATCCAACACGTCACGTTCGACCTCGCAAAATAAGGCGGTAACGGGCATATCGCGCTGACGAATGCGCGACGGACGCGCTCAGGCAACTACGACGACGTACGCCTCTTCGAGCGTCGTCCCGAGTATTGTTCGGGAGCCGGTGGGCACGCGTCAAGAGGTTCGGCGGCAATCTCGAGAACACCTGGCCCCGAGAACACTGGATCGACGAACATCGCGTCGGACTCGGGTCCTCCCCAGGTCCCACAGCGGTGCGTCGTGTCTCCGATTTGAAGGGCTCCTACCACGTTGGAGCCGTCGAAATCGAGACGAAGCGCCCCATCGGGTAGACCCTCCACGAGACTAAGCGTGGCAGAATTCGCTATCGCAGGCTGTTGAAGGGTCATCGACCCGCCGCGGACCACGACGTCGCCGCGGCCTAGTGCGGTTGGCGACGCTACGATCAAGTCCGCGGACTCCACAGTCACGCCGCCCAAGAAATCGTTCTGGCCGTTCAAGACGATCCGTCCGCTGGTGAGACGAAGGCCGCCCTCTCCACTGAGATCAACCCGCACCTGTCCATAGGACACACCGTCGAACTCGTGGGGTGAGCTCTCGAAGGCGCGCACCGGGAAGGCGCCTTCATCATCCAGGATCGCTTCGTCCAGAGTGATGTGCGGATTCAGGCGGGCAGCGCGTGCAAGCACAGGGCGATATTTCTGCCGCGGGCCCAGCCGCCGCTGAAGGACGTGCCCCTCCTCGCTCAAGGCGAACCAAATCGTTCCGGTACCCACGCCACCGGCTCTCGTGCGGGAATGAGCACGGAACTCTGGCAAGGAGTAACGCCCTTCCCCGTTCTTCCTCGAGTCGGGGTCGAAGTGAACGGTTGCGCTCGAGTCGATGACCGGTACGGCGATGACTTTCGCCGCATCGTCGCGAAGCGTGCCGCGGCCGTCGTAGCCCTTGATGGCGGGATCGACCACCGTTGGCGGACCCACCACGACGAATACGTGGCCGGTGTCCGTCGGCGTCGGACGGCTCTCATCGGACGGCTTGGCGTAGCGTCCCATCGCGTAGGCACCGATGTCACCCGACTGCAACTCCTCGAAGTTCGGCACGGACTCGAAGCCGGTCGCTTGCGCGTGCTCACTCCGAAAGTGGTGCGCGACGACGAATGCTCGCGCCCAGGGCCTCCGATTTTCCCGCAACACGAAGTCCTCGGAATAGACGTGGTTGTATTCCTCCCGGCGCCGCTGCGCCTGCAGAACGGCTTCGTGGAGAGGCGAGACCGTGTTGAGCACGAA
>JBAVOF010000396.1:0-3593 GCA_049691835.1 Polyangiales bacterium | reverse complement strand
TTAGCCTTTCCCACATGCGAAAGGGTCTTGCCGCGCGTCGCCCATCTGTAAAGATGCTCTCTTGCCTATCGGGCTCAAACTGAGAGCCGAAGTGCGCAGAATGAATCTTATGTCACGTGGCGCCCCGGGTTGAAAGAGCGTTTATTCTTCCTATCAGCTCCCTATCTCGACGGCAACGGACGGATCGGACGTCTCCTCGTCACGTTGTTGCTCGAGGAGTGGAACCTGCTCTCGAAGCCTCTTCTCTATTTGAGCCTCTTCTTCAAGCGGAACCGAGACGACTACTATCGCCTCATGAACGCCGTGCGCATCGAGGGCGATTGGGAAGGCTGGATACGCTCTCTTAGCCCATCGGGACGACGATGAGCGCTGAATTTCGCGGTACTAGATGTTATGTCGCGTGAGGAACTCCGCTGACAGGGCGTTTGTCTTGACCACGCTCCCGGGTATCGTTCACGCCTTCTTGCACACCTTTTTTGCGGCGAGGCCTCAGTGACCCCAGCTCCGACCGTACCCGTGCCCTCCGCGGACGCACCCAAGGAGAAGGTGCCCGTCGGGACGAGTGCGGTTGTCGTCGGCGGTGGGATCGCCGGAGTCGCTGCGGCGACGGTGCTGGCGGAACGAGGGGTGGCCGTGCACCTGGTCGAGCGTGGGAACCAACTGGGTGGCCGTGCCGGAGCCTGGACCGAGACGCTGAGCGACGGCCAGAGCTTCGAGATGGAGCGCGGCTTTCACGCCTTTTTTCGCCAGTACTACAATCTGCGTGCCCTGCTCAGGCGGGTCGACCCCGAGCTCGAGCACCTGGCCTCCGTCGAGGACTATCCCGTCCTCGGACCGGACGGCACGTCGGAGTCCTTTGCCAAGTTGGTTCGAAGGTCACCGTTCAACGTCATCCAGCTCACTCACCGGACGAAGTACATGAGCTTTGGAGACCTCTTCAAAGTCAACCGGAAACCGGCGTTGGACATGTTCCGTTTCGATTCCGAGTGGACCTACGCCGAATACGACGACAAGAGCGCGAGCGACTATTTCGACTCTCTGAACTTCCCGGACAAAGCCCGGTCGATGCTGTTCAGCGTCTTCGCTCATTCGTTTTTCAATCCCGAGGAGAACATGTCGGCGGCTGAGCTGCTGATGATGTTTCACTTCTACTTCACTCGAAATCCCGAGGGCCTCGTCTTCGATGTCGCCCAAAGGCCGTTTTCCACGGCCTATTGGGAACCTTTCGCGCACTACCTCCGAGAGCGGGATGCCACCGTCGAATGCGGCTGTGTGGCGTCTCGCCTGCGCCGTCGGCAAGGCCGTTGGGTCGTCGACACGAGCTCTGGCGAGATCGTCGCCGACATGGTGGTCTTGGCGGTGACCGTGCCCGCCCTAAAGGCGCTCGTGGACGCTTCACCGGAGTTGCATGACGAGTCGTGGTTGCAGCGCGTTCACTCGCTAGGGCTGACCAATCCCTTCGCGGTCTGGCGATTGTGGTTGAACAAACCGACCGAAGAGGGGCGGGCTCCGTTCGCGGGCGTCACCGAGTACGAGTGTCTCCACAACATTTCCCTATATCATTTGTTCGAGGACGAGAGCCGGGAGTGGGCTGAGAAGTGCGCGGGATCGGTGGTCGAGCTGCACGCCTACGCGCTAGATCCACAGCTCGGCGCCGACGAGATTAAGGGCCACATGCTCCGAGGCCTCCACGATCTCTATCCGGAAACCCGCGACGCAGAGATCGTGGAAGAGCGCTTCCTGCTTCATCAAGACTGCCCGTCATTTACTCCGGGCTCCGATTCAGCGAGACCGACGGTCGAGACTCCGTTTCCCGGATTGTGTCTCGCTGGTGATTCGATCAAGCTTCCTTTGCCAAGCGCGCTCATGGAACGCGCTGCCGCTTCGGGCATGATGGCAGCCAACTGTTTGCTCGCCCCGCTGGGAGTCGTTCCAGAACCGATCACGACCGTGCCCCGGCGCGGTCTTTTACGGGCCCGAAAACACGACCGAGCGTGATGAAACCACTTTGGACCTTCGGCAGACGACTCGATGAATCCGTGGGGCAGCCCGTTGAGGACAGCCCCGACTGGCAACAAGCCAACCCCAAGCGCATCGACAAAGCCCTCGGCCGGGCGCTGGCACTGGCTTCCGGTGGTTGGTTCGTCGTCGGGGCTTCTCGCGACATTACAACAGTGCCTCGCTGCGTGCGCATCTGCGACCGACACTTGGTCGCCTGGAGAACCAGCCAGGGCGTCCGTCTTGCGCCGAACGAGTGTCCACACATGGGCGCGTCGCTCGCGGAGGGTCTGGTGCGTGACGATCGGCTGGTCTGCCCTTGGCACGGTCTGGCTATTGGCGACGAGGGTCACGGCTCGTGGAAGCCGCTGCCCACCTTCGATGACGGTGTTCTCACGTGGGTGCGCCTCGATGATGAAGAGCCGGGCGTCGCCCTCACCGATCAACCCTTCATGGCCCCTCGACCGAAGACGTTCATCGACGGCGTCATCCACCTATGGGCAGAGTGCGAGCCGCGAGACGTCATTGCCAATCGCTTGGACCCTTGGCACGGCGCACACTTTCATCCGTACTCCTTCGGCCGCCTCAAAGTCATCGACCTCACGGAGGAAGCAGTCACCGTACGCGTCGCCAAAAGAGTACTCGGCCCCTTTGCCGTCGAGGTGGATGCCACCTTCCATTGCCCGGATCCCCGCACCATCGTCATGACGATCATCGGCGGCGAGGGCGAAGGCTCCGTGGTCGAAACCCATGCCACGCCGATCTGCCCCGGACGCACCGCCATCATCGAGGCAACCCTGGCGACCTCCGATCGCTACCAGTTCAAGATGGCCCAGCTCGTCTCAGGTTTCCTTCGTCCATTCATGGAACGCTCGGCGCGGCGCCTGTGGGTGGATGACGCCGCCTACGCCGAGCGCCTCTACCGCCTGCGCAACGAGCGCCCCGGACCCTACCGTCGCCATCGTCGTCCAAGAGCATAGATGAGATGAAGCTGCTGGACGCCGCGAGGTTGCTCGTCGTGCAGAAATTCGAGCCACCGACCTAGACACCGAGGTCGGCAAGCGGCCGAAACGGGTCCATTTGTACCACCTGAATTTTCGGAATCATTGGTTGGGCCACCTAGGCGCGCGACTTAGGGTTTATCCGCCGACTCCGCTCCCAGCTCGTCAAGGACTTCCTTCGCGGCGAGCAAGCCGTTGGTGGCAGCGGGGAATCCACAATAGGCAATCATTTGCGTGATGACTTCTAAGACCTCCTCGCACGACGCTCCGCAGTTGATGGCGCCTTTGACGTGGACTTTGAGCTCGGGGAGAGCGAAGCCCGGCACCGTCAACGCCGCTACCGTGCACAGCTCTCGGGTTTTATCGTCGAGCACATCGCGCGTGTACAGCTCGCCGAATGGAAATTCGACGTTTACTTTCGCGAACTCAGGCGAGATCTCTTTGATGCTCTTGATCCACTTGTCTGCGGCCGGGCCGAGATGGCGGCGCATTTCTTCCATTCCCTCTTTGTACTTTGCCGTTGTCATCCGCTTCCCTTCCTCGTGAAATCAGTGGCCACCGCTGGCGTTGGAGAAACCTTTCCGTGTCGTCAGT